>DALZRX010000025.1:0-20018 GCA_032015805.1 Achromobacter sp. | reverse complement strand
CGCGCCGCTGGACCGCATCGCGCAGCAGGCGCGCCAGATCCGGCAACTGCGCGACCGCGTGCAACGCGACCCGCCCGCGCAATAGCGGGCGGCATTGAGATGGCGGGGCGAAACTCCAGCCGGTTTGACGCGCATCAATGGAGCGCCTCGGTTAAACGGCAACCATAGCGACATGGCACGCTATCAACCAAGGAGGCCCACCATGTACCGCCGCATTGCCGTCCACCTCGACCACGGTTTTGACTGCACGCGCCGCACGGCGCTGGCGCTTGGACTGGCCAAGCGCCACAAGGCCGACCTGGTGGGTGTCTACGCCAGCTCCGCGCCGCCCCAGTATTACTACGGCGAATCCGTCATGATGTCGCGCACGCTTGACGTCATGAAGCACCTCCAGGCGCAGAACCGGGGCGCGGTGCAGAACGCCTTTCTGGAAGCCGCCGCGGTCGCCGACGTGCCGGCCGTGGTCCGTGCCGGCGAATCCTCTCCCAGCGCCACCGTCGCCCTGCATGGCCGCGCTAGCGACCTCATCATTGTCAGCCAGCAGAACCGGGACGACGTCGAGGCCGCACACGAAAATGAATTTGTCGAACAAACCCTGCTGACCGCGGGCCGTCCCGTCATGGTGGTGCCGTCCAGCGGCGACTTCCCCGTCGTTGGCGATCGCGTCCTGCTCTGCTGGGACGGGAGCCGCGAGGCCGCCCGCGCCCTGGCGGACGCCGCGCCCCTGCTGCGGGGCGCCTCGCACCTTGTGGTGCTCACCATGGACGAAGGCGCCGCCACGCGCAACATCGAATCCATTCCCTTTGAAGACCTGGCCACCTACTGCGTGGCGCACGGTATCCCAGCGCCAGACCACGTGCGCCGCGATATCAAGGGCGTCGGTGTCGGCAGCACCATCCTGAACGCCGCTGCAGACTACAGCGCCGACCTGATCGTCATGGGCGCCTACGGCCACAGCAAGTTCCGGGAATGGGCCATGGGCGGTGCCACGGCGTCCATCCTGAGAAGCATGACGGTGCCCATCATGTTCTCGCACTGACGCTACAACCCCGCAGGGCCACACGACGCCGCGTCCATCCGGACGCGGCGTCGTCGCATTTATTGCAAGTTGGACTCCGTCGCGGGTGGCGCCTCGTCAGGCAACGGCCACCTGTGCGTCGCGCACTGGCGTCAACACGGGCTTGCCCGCGAAGTGCGCCGTGGCGTTTTCCAGGAACAGCGCGACCGTCGCCGCCACGGCTTCGGGCGAGCGGCCCGCGCTATGCGGCGTTAAAACCACGTTGTCCAGGCGCTTCAGCCCATCGGGAATGGTGGGCTCGCCGTCCACCACGTCCAATCCCGCGCCTGCGATGCGCCGATCGGCAAGCGCGGCGATGAGCGCGTCGGTGTCGACCACGCTGCCGCGCGCGATGTTGATCAGATAGCCATCCGGACCCAGCGCTTCCAACACGCCCGCATCCACCAGATGATGCGTGCCCGCGCCGCCGGGCGTGGCCACCACCAAATAATCCGAGGCGGCCGCCAGCGCGCGAGGGTTGTCAAAATACGCATACCCCGATTCGGGACGGGCACGCCGGTTGTAATACCCCACGCTCATGCCGAAACCATGGGCGCCGCGGCGGGCGATTTCCAGGCCGATCGTGCCCAGCCCCAGAATGCCCAGCCGCTTGCCGCTGACCTGCGGACCCATGAATCCACTCCAATGGCCTTGCCGGACCCACGCGTCGGCCTGCGGAAGCCGGCGTGCGGCGCCCAGCAGCAGCGCCATTGCGTGGTCCGCCACGGACACCGCATTGGCGCCCGGCCCGTTGGTGACCTCGATGCCGCGCGCGTGCGCGGCTGCGAGATCAATATTTTCATAGCCCACGCCGAGCGAGCAAATGATGCCAAGGCGCGGAAGCGCCGCGATTTCGTCGGCCCGCAAACCGGTCGCGCCCCGCGTCAGGACAGCACGGATTTCGGCGCCATGGTCCTGGATGGCCTGGGCGCGTGTCTGGTCGGTCGGAGCGAGAATCGGGTGAAAACCCTGGGATTCGATGACGGGGAGATAGTCCTGAACGCTGTCGATCAGGATCAGTAAGGGGATACTCATGTCGGGCTGCGGGTCTGTGTGGGTTGCTGCTGAAACCCGCAGATCTTACGCCCGACGCGACAAGTGCGCCAACGGGGCGCGCTAAGGCCGCCCGTCGAAACGCGGATTGCCGGACGCCTGCGGCGTCCGGCAGCCATCACGCATTCACTGCGCTATATCCGTCCCATCAGTAGCAGCACGATGAGCACGATCACGACGATGCCCAGCAATCCGCTCGGGTAGTAGCCCCAGCTACGGCTGTGGGGCCAGGCGGGCACGGCACCGATAAGCAGCAGGATCAGGATGATCAGCAGGATGGTCGACATAATGACTCCTTGTATTTATTGGTTCGAATTGTCGGGGGGACGAAGCATCAGGCGTCTTTCGGCGGGACGATTTCCTTGACGGGCGGAGACAGCGGCGGCAGGTCCACGTCCGGCTCATCCGTATCCGGGTCGACGGGCAGGTCTCCCGGCGGCGAGCCGGGCGGAATCGGATCCGGCTTCGGCGGCACATGTAATTGCAGGACGGTTTGCATTGCACTCTCCTCTGAAAATTCTCTCGAGGGCGGCGCTGCCGGCCCGGCGGGGTGCCGGCGGCGCGATTGCCGACGAGACCTTCAGCAAGCGCCGTGCCCAAACCCTGCCGCCGCCCGACACGATCCAACCGGGAACGCGGCGTGCTGGGTCCGAGCGCCGCCGCGCACCCGGAGATTGAATGAGTACCCGCACGCAAACAGATCCAGACCCGCTGCCCGTCGAAGAGGCCTCGCTGACGTACGTGGACGACACACAACCCGGCTTCACGCGCGTGCGAGTCAACGCCCATACGTTCCATTACCTTGACGAAAAAGGCGCGCGCATCAAGGACGACGTGAAGATCAAGCGCATCAACGCGCTGGCGATCCCACCCGCCTACGAAAATGTGTGGATCTGCCCGCTACCCGATGGGCATCTGCAAGCCACGGCACGCGACGCGCGCGGCCGCAAGCAGTACCGCTACCATGCGGCCTGGACTGCCGTGCGCGACGCCACGAAATACAAGAATCTGCTGTCCTTCGGTCACGCCCTGCCGCGCATCCGGCGCCAGGTCGAACGGGACATGAAAATTGCGGGACTCACGCAGGACAAGGTGATCGCCGTCCTGGTGCGGCTGCTGGAGATCACGCTCATCCGGATTGGCGGACGCGAATACGCCCGCGCCAACAAATCGTATGGGCTGACCACCCTCACCCGCCGGCACACCACCGTGGCCGGAAGCCGTTTCCGGTTCAGGTTCCAGGGCAAGAGCGGCGTGGCGCACGACGTCACCGTCACGGATCGGCGCGTGGCTCGCATCATCAAGCAATGCCTGGATATTCCCGGCCAGCAGCTATTCCAGTATCTGGATGCCGACGGCGCCAAGCATCCGGTCGATTCGGGTGCGGTCAACGCATACCTGCGCAACGCGGGCGGCGGGGAATATACGGCGAAACACTATCGCACCTGGGCGGGCTCGGTGATGGCCTATGCCGCGCTGCAGGCGCGGCAATGTGACGATGAGCGCCGCGTCAAGCAGGAGGCGGTGGACGTCATCAAGGACGTATCAAAGCGGCTGGCCAACACACCAGCCGTCTGCCGGGCCTGCTACGTGCACCCGGCGATCATGGAGGCGTACTTGACCGGCACGCTGCCAGCCCGCAAGGCGGCCCCCGCAGGCCCGCGCGGACTCAGCGCCGATGAGCGGCGCCTTCTCGCGTTTCTTCACGATCAGGCGGCCGCCGATGCGTAATCAAAAAATCGATGACCGCGCGTTCTTGGCACGGGGCTGCGGCGCGGAGCCGTCGGCCCAGTTGGATTCGGTCTTGTTGTCGACCACCTCGCGCTTGTCTCGCGCGGCCTCATCGGGCGTATCGGCATCGGGTTTGTCCGGTAGATTCGGCACGTCGACGGGACCGCTGGGCGGTAGTACCTTAGCGTTGTCCTGCGCGGATTTGTCGGCGCGCGCCGACGGGGTGGACTTGGATGTAGACGAAGGTTTCATGGTTATCTCCAGCCAGTTGCGAACCCTCATCCTACGGCCCCTCGCCCGCGGGAAAAACTGTCAAGACCTTCAAATTGCAAGCGGATGTGCCGCCGGGCGCTTCGCCCCTGTGTGGATCGGAGGCTGCGGGCGCTCACAAGGAGATGCAATGCGAGACCCAAACTTCGAGCAATGTGTGCAAGCCTGCTATGAATGCGCCGTCGCGTGCGATCAATGCGCCGCCGCCTGCTTGCGACAGGATCCGGCCCAGATGAAAGCATGCATCGGCTTGTGCACCGATTGCGCCGCCGTCTGTCGGCTGTGCGCGGCGATGGTGGCCCGCGAAGGCGAATTTGCCCACGCGCTGTGCACCTTATGCGCGTTGGTGTGCGATGCCTGCGCGCGGGAATGCTCCACGCACGACGCGGACCATTGCCGGGTCTGTTCACTCGCCTGCATCGCCTGCACGCTCGCATGCCGAGACATGGTCGAGGCGTAAGCCCCGGCCCGCCGCGCGGCCGCCCGGGCCGGTCGCGCTGGCGCATTTTCAGCCCGACAGTCAGGAGCTTTCGATGGCCACGACGAATACCCCTATGCCTTCCGACTTTCCCGAGAACGGCCCCGACGATCGTGGCGCCTACCGGCGCTCGCGGCATCCGGAGAGCTGGATCGACGAGCTGGAAGCCACGCTCAGCGACAGCTCGGCAACGGATCTTGAGGCCTTGAAGGCACGTTTGACCGATCAGCTTCATGCCACCCGACAAAGCCTGCGCGAGGCGTCCGACAACGCCCACGACCTCATGCGCGAAACGCTGGACTGCACTGAGGAATACATCCACGCGCGCCCTTGGCAGGCGGTGGGGCTGGCGGCTGGTGCGGCCTTTTTGCTGGGTGTGATTGTCGGCCGGCAATAGCCGGTGGCAGCGGCCGCCGGGAACGGCGTTTGCTTGCCCGTTGGGCGCAAGGCGCATCCCGCGCCGCCCAATGGGAGACAGCATGAGCAAACCCAAGAGCGCCCAGACCGGCGACCGCCCGCACCCTACCCCACCCATGCCGGGTCAACACCTGGACGAACAGCCGGGGGTTGAAGCCGACATGGTGCTCAAACCTCAGTACAAGGCGCCTGGCTACAAAGGCAGCGGCAAGCTGCAAGACAAGGTTGCCATCATCACCGGCGGCGATTCCGGCATCGGCCGCGCGGTAGCCGTGTTATTTGCGCGTGAAGGCGCAGATGTCGCGGTGCTTTACCTGGACGAACACGAAGACGCCAAGGAAACAAGCCGCGCGGTCCAGGCCGAAGGCAGGCAATGTCTTCTGATCCCCGGCGACGTGCAGGATCCCGCGTTCTGCAACGAAGCCGTGACGCAGGTCGCCAAGCATTTCGGCAAGCTCAACATTCTGGTCAACAACGCCGCCTATCAAGAGCACACCGAGACGCTGCAAGAAATCAGCGACGAGAAATGGGACAAGACCCTGCGCACCAACATCACCGGCTATTTCTACATGGCGCGCGCGGCGCTTGAACATTTGAATACTGGCGACGCCATCATCAATACCGGCTCGGTGACGGGACTGAACGGCAGCGCCAAGTTGTTGGACTATTCGTCGACCAAAGGCGCCATCCATGCCTTCACCCGGTCGCTGGCCGGCAACCTGGCCGAAAAGGGAATCCGCGTCAACGCGGTGGCGCCCGGCCCGGTGTGGACGCCGCTGAACCCGGCGGACCAGAGCGCCGAAGCCATCAAGAAGTTTGGCGAGAAGACGGACCTGGGCCGCCCCGCGCAGCCCGAGGAAATCTCGCCCGCGTATGTCTTTCTGGCTTCACCGGAATGCTCCAGCTACATCACCGGCATCGTGCTGCCCATCACTGGCAGTGCGGGCGACTGATAACGCATGCCTTCCCGCGCCCGTTTTCGGCCTTCACTTTTCCGGCACCACCGAAGCGGGCGCGGCGCGCGATGCCGGTGAGACCGGCGGCGCTTCGCCCTTGGGCGCGGGATGGATCTTGTCGCCATTAGCCGCCGGTTCCCCCTGCAGCGCGCGGCTCATCGAATAATGATCGCTCAGCATCGGCAGCGTGCGAACCGCAAAGTCACGCACCTGTGCATCTTGCGACTCCTTGGCGGCTGTCTCAAACAGGCGGTTTGCCGTGACGTGCGCGTCCACCGCCGCCTTCTGGATATAAAGCTGGTCGAATGCGGCCCCCGTCCTGTCGCGCAGCTCCTGCAGGGTGGCGCGTTCGGGCTCCGCCGGCTGACCCGGCAGCGACACGTTCTTCGCTGCGGCCAGCGCCTTCAACTCCTTGTTCACAGCGGAGTGTTGCTCCAGCATCTTCGCGGCGAACGCGCGCACCTGGGCGTCCTTGGCGCGCTTGCCGGCCAGCTCGGCTGCCTGCACCTCGAACATCCCGGCGCCGGAGGCTGCCTGCAGGAATCTTGCATCCGACGCGTCAAGCTCGGCGGCTTGGCCCTGATGGCCGAGACCTGCAAATACCACCGCTGCGGCCAGTGCCGCCAGGGTCGACTTTGATGTTGGCTTCATTGTCTACATCTCCGTTACGCGGCTCGGCTAGCCCAAGTTGGCGGTGGTAGGCGCTTCGACACGGCGCGGCGGATTCAGCGGATCAAAATCCTGCCACTTGCCATCCTGCCAGCGGCCGTTGGCCCGCTCGATGTCCGTGCCGCCCGCGGCACGCAGTATCTGACGGGCCTGGTCCTCGCGGCCAAGTTCCACGTGCAGTGCAAGCATCACACCGGCCTGACGTACGGGGGGATGCGATTTCTCCGGCTCGCCGGGCGCGGTCCGCACCCGCTTCTTGCGGCCGATGACCCACATGGCTCCCGCCAGCGCGCCGATGTATGCGCCCACGCCTGCTGCCGCGATGGTGATGAAGATCGAGGCGGCCAGCTCGGCGGCGATCAGTCCTGCCACCAAGGCAAACACCAGCCCCAGTAGCGACGCGCCAGCGACGGCGCCGAAGTGCCCGCCCTTCGCGTCCGGGTCGGCGACGCGGTCGCCGCCAAGCGGATATCGGCCGTGCTCGCCCGCGATGCTGACGTAAAACGTGTGGATGTCGTCCTCGGTATAGCCCTCGGCAAACAGCTTCTGGGCCGCCAACGTGGCTTCGTCGAAGGTTTGGAACCGTGCAGCGACAATCAAGGACATGGCAGTCTCCCGTGGAAATTGATTGTGTAGGAGCAACTTCCATACCTGGGGCCGTGCCCAGAGCAAGATTCAAACGTGTGGCACGGCGCTTGCTGAAAATGAGGGGATGACTGGCGCGCGCATTACCCGCCCACGCCCTGTCCAATTCTTTCCGGAGACCATCATGCCCCGTATCCCCGACACCGATGTGAACATCGAGAGCGGCCGGCCCGACCTCGGTCCGAGTGATTCCTCGGATTCGGCCAGTGACCTGCCGCCAGACCGCAGGCATACCGACAGCGATTCCCAAGCCACCGGAGAACGAGAAAGCGTGGAGCCGGATTTCGTCGAAGACGACGCTGCCGACGTGGCGACCGATCGCATAACGGATGCCGACGAGGCAGGAATTTCACGCGACGAACCGGACCCGGTCCGCAACGGCGGCTAGACCGCGCCCCGCAGCGCCCGGTTCACCCGTCCCGGGCGCGTCTCCGGCTGCATGAGGAATAAGTATGGAAATTTCGCGCACTGAGGCGCTGCCCGCTGCAGCCGAGCCTCTCGAGCCTGTCGAGGCCGAGCTACCATCAGACCCCGAACGGGATCTGGCTGGACGCGGACTCTCCGTCCTGGATTGGACGGCGTTGATCGCGGTGGTGGCGGGCGGCTTGAACAGCGGTTTGATCGCTGCGGTCAATCTTGACGTCGTGGCGAAGATTCTGCCGCATGCGGCGGCGGCCCGTGTCGTATATGGCCTGATCGGGCTTGCCGCGCTGTACTCCGTCGTGTTGCTGTTCCGTCTGGCAGATGATTTGCGCGCGCCACGCTGAAGGTACCCATACGGACGTCGCATCCGACACGCGCTGCATGGCAGCGCGTGTCCTTGAAAACTGCACCACCGGCAGCTTTAATTTCCGTCCGGCCGCTTGCCAGGGTATTGCCCCCCTTCTTCAAACTCCGGCCCCTTGTGGTTCGGGGTCTTGTCCGACTCCCGCTTGTAGGGCTGTTCCTTGTCCGTGGGCTTGTCCGCGCCGAACTGACCGCTTTGGTGCGCCGCTTCCGTGTCGTCCTTCGGGGTGTTCGCCTTGGACTTGGCGGGCTGCTGGTCGTGTTGGGTGGTCATGATTGCTCTCCTTGTACAGGCGCATTCCAAATGGCGATGGCCAATCCCTGCTGCGCAAGTGGCGTGCCTGGAAAACTCGGGCACGCCACTTGCTCTGACCCTTGTCGGGTCCGCAACTATCGGACCACTTTCCAAAGGAGTCAGTCATGAAGCTGTCCAAAACGATTTGCCCCGCTTTCGCCCTGTGCTTTTCCGTCCTGGCGTTCCAGGCCTCCGCCCAGACTGGCGCCGCAGGTGTGCGCACCGACGATCAGATCGACAATCAATACAAGATGGACAGGAAGCAGTGCGACGGCATGAAAGGCAATGCCAAGGACGTGTGCCAGCAACAGGCCGAAGCCACGCGCGACAAGGCCAAGGCGGACGCCAAGGCCGCCAAGGAAAAGGCCGAGGCCTCGCATGACGCGGCCAAGACGCGCAACGATGCCGACTACAAAGTCGGCAAGGAAAAGTGCGACGCCATGTCAGGTAACGCCAAGGACACCTGCATGGCCGACCTGAAGACCCGCTACAACAAATAAGCGGATCTAGGCAGATTCCCGAGGCGGTCCACCCGCCCGGGAATTCTCGCCAGGTAGCGGATACCCGGCCGCTGCGTATTCCTCAAGGCGGTTATAGAGCGTCTTGGGGCTGATCCCCAACACCGCAGCCGCCTGCTTCTTGACGCCGTTGCAGCGTTCCAAGGTGGCCAGGATCAGGCGGCGGTCAGCCTCCGCCAGCGTTTCTCCAACCGGCACGCTGACCTGCCCGCCCGCGGCCTCGCCCGCAGGCGAAACATGCGGCACCAGCATTTCGAGATCAAGCATGTCGCCATCGGCCATGATGAACGCGCGCCGCACGAAATTCTTCAATTCGCGCACGTTGCCCGGCCACTCGTATTGCTCAAGCGCCGCCGCAGCCTCCGGCGAGAAAGCCTTATTCTTGCCGGACTCTTCGTTGAGCGTTTGCAGAAAGCGCTGGGCCAGAAACAGGATGTCGCTGCCGCGATCGCGCAGCGCCGGCAATTCGATGGGAAACACGCTCAAGCGGTAATACAGGTCTTCGCGCAGCTTGCCCTCTTGCACGGCCTGTTCCGGATTGCGATTGGTGGCGGCGACCACGCGGATGTCGCAGGCGATTTCCCGATTGGTGCCCACGCGCATGAACTGGCCGGTCTCGAGCACGCGCAGCAGTTTGACCTGCAGATCCAGCGGCATCTCCGTGACTTCGTCCAGGAACAACGTACCGCCGTCGGCGCGCTCGAAATAGCCTTTGTGCTGACGATCCGCGCCGGTGAAACTGCCGCGCTCGTGGCCGAACATTTCACTTTCGATCAGGTTGGGCGAGATCGCGCCGCAATTGACGGCGATGAAGGGCCGCTGCCGGCGCGGACTGAGTTCGTGGATGGCATGGGCGGCAAGTTCCTTACCGGTGCCGCTTTCGCCGATCAGCAAGGTCGTGACCGTGGTGGGCGCGACGCGCCCAATCTGGCGGTACAGCTCTTGCATCCGTTCGGACTGGCCGAAGAGCTTGCCGAAGCGGCCCGGCTCTTCGAACGGCGTTCCGGGCATCTCGCCGCCCGAATTGGTCATGATGCGCTTCAGGATCTCGGCAAGGCGCTCCATGCAGATGGGCTTGACCAGATAGTCGGTCGCGCCCAGCCGCAAGGCCTGAACGGCGTTATCGACCGTGCCGTGGCCGGTCATCACCACGACTTCGGCACTGTGTATGGCGACGTTCTTGAAAATGTCCATGCCGCTGCCGCCCGGCAGCCGGACGTCCGTCAAGACCAGGTCGGGCGCTTGCCGTTCAAGCTGAATCAGGGCGTCCTTGACACTGGCCGCCAGGGCGACCGAAAACCCGCTATCGCGGCCGATCTCGGCCAGTGTTTCCCTTATCGCATCGTCGTCGTCGACGATAAGCAGGTGAGGCATGCTATCTCCGTTTCCCTTCTTTAACCGTCAGAATAGTCACTATGGGGACGACCGGCGCAAAAATATGTCGGTTTCCATTAACGTTTTCGAATGCTTGCAACTCGTCGCAATCAGACAGCAGACCGCCCTCTACGATGACCCTATTACAGGCCCGCTCAAGGGACTAGGAATCAGCATGGCCCCTCGAAATACCGTTACGCGTGGCACCACGCCATCACCCTCTTCCGTGTTCGCGGACACCAGCGGCATGTCGCCGCAAATGCGTAAGCTGGGCAACCAGATCAACCTTGCCGCCGCCACTGATGCAAGCGTGTTCATTATCGGTGAAAGTGGCGCCGGTAAGGAAATCGTCGCGCGGGCCATCCACGACGCGAGCGATCGCCGCGACCAGCCCTTCGTGGCGGTCAACTGTGGCGCAATCAGCGGTTCGCTCGCGCACGCAGAACTCTTCGGCCATGAGAAAGGCAGCTTCACGGGCGCCGTGTCCCAGAACGCCGGATACTTCGAATACGCGAGCGGCGGCACGCTGTTCCTGGATGAAGTCACGGAAATGCCGCCCGACATGCAGGTGCACTTCCTGCGAGTGCTCGAGGTCGGCACGTACCAGCGCGTGGGCGGCACTGACGTGCTCCGCGCCAATGTGCGCGTCATCTGCGCCAGCAACCGTGATCCGGCGGCCTCGGTCGCGGACGGCCGGTTGCGCCAGGACTTCCTGCATCGCCTGCTGGTGATCCCCTTGCGCGTGCCGCCACTGCGCGAGCGCGGCGACGATGTCCTGCTGCTGGCGAATCAGTTTCTGGACACGCTGAACGCGCAGCACGGAACGCAAAAGACGTTTTCCCCGCACTTGCTCGAGGCGATCAAGGCCCACGACTGGCCCGGCAACGTCCGAGAGCTTCGCAACGTGATCCAGCGCGCCTACATCATGGCCGACACCGAACTGGACGCCGATCTGCTGACACGCAACCGTGGCCCCAACCAGGCGCAGGTGCGCGACGGTTCCTTGAATTTTCCCGTGGGGATGCCGCTCGGTCAGGCACAGCGCGAATTCATTCTTGCCACGCTGGCCCATCACGCCGGCGACAAGCGCCTGGCCGCCGAGACGCTGGGTGTGAGCTTGAAGACCTTGTACAACCGCTTGGACGTCTATGAAAAGGACGAGCCGGAATCGGCCGCCTGAGCAGTTCTTACCATCCGGTTTGTAATACTGGCCCAGCACGCCGCGTTCCCGGCGCGGGAACGCCCAGCGGGCCAGCCTGGCACGGTTTTTGCGTCTACTAAGGAAATGAGCCCCCTTCCGGCGGCTGCCCCTTCAGGAGACTCGATTGGGCCACCCCATGCAAGAACTTCGCCTGCGCCAGCAAATGACGCTCGCGCCGCGTCTGCAACAATCCGTCAAGCTGCTTCAGATGTCGGCGTTGGAGTTCAGTACGGCAGTGCAACACGCGCTGGCCACCAACCCTTTTCTGGAAGATCCGGACGATTCGGAGCCCGATGCGGTGCCGGCAGCGCCCGGCGTGCGGGGCGAGACGGTGGAGGTCGAGGGACAGGCCGCATCCGAGCCCGCCGTCGCCCCTGAGATTCCCGGTGCCGATGAGCCCCCGCCCGATGCCCCGGCCTATTCCGGCGATTACCCGACGCACGCGCCCTCTAGCGGCGACAGCGACCTGGGCCAATGGGCCTGCGCCAATGTCTCAATGCGCGACCACCTGTCCTGCGAACTCGGCAACTATCATCTGCAACCGCGCGACCGCCTGCTGGCCGAATTCATCATTGACGCGCTCGACGACGACGGCTACCTGCGCACGCCCCTGGCCACCCTTTGCAACGCGGCGGATGCGGACATCAACCCGATGCCCGACGAGAGCGAATGGATGGCGGCGTTGCGTCTGGTGCAGCAACTCGATGCGCCCGGGCTGGCCGCGCGCGATCTGCGCGAATGCCTGACGCTGCAACTTGCGGCCCTGCCCGATGAAGACGAAGGCACGTTGGCGTTGGCCAAGCGCATTGTCCAGGATCATCTGGACCGCCTCGGCAAGAACGACTACGTCGGCCTGCGCCGCGCGCTGGGGTGCTCGGATGACGCCCTGCGCGACGCCTGCGCGCTGATCCGGCACCTGGATCCCAAGCCCGGCGGCCGTTACAGCGGCGACGCGCCTGTGTACGTCGTGCCGGACGTTTTTGTCGACAAGTGGCAAGGTCGCTGGCGCGTCCTGCCCAATCGGAGCGCCATGCCGCGCGCGCGCCTGCACAGCGCCTATGCGGATCTCTTTCGCCGGGCCCGGCTCGATGACCGCAGCCCGATGGCGCAGGAGCTGCAGGAGGCGCGCTGGCTGGTGCGCAACGTCGAACAGCGCTACACCACCATCCAACGCGTGGCCGAGGCAATCGTGAAACGCCAGCAGATGTTTTTTGAGTACGGGGAAGTTGCCTTGCGGCCGCTGATGCTGCGTGAGGTGGCCGACGACCTGAACATGCACGAATCCACGGTGTCGCGCGCAACGGTGAGCAAGTACATGACCACCCCGCGCGGCGTGTTCGAGTTTCGCCACTTTTTCTCTCGCGAGCTTGCCACCGAATCCGGAGGATCATGTTCCGCCGCCGCCGTTCGCGCGCTGATCAAGGAAATGGTCGACGCCGAAGACCCGGCCATGCCGCTGTCGGACGTGGCGCTGACGCAGCAACTGGCGTCCAACGGCATCCTGCTCGCCCGGCGCACGGTATCGAAGTACCGCGGCCAACTGCGCGTGCCGCCGGCCGAACTGCGCCGCCAGCACTGAAGTGTGGCGCCGGCGCAAGCCGGCGCCAAAAACAACCGAAAAAAAAGGCTTCCTCGCGGAAGCCTTTTTTGGCGGGGTGGTTACTTGCTGCCACCCGTGTTCGGATATCCCGGAGGAGGCGCGGCGCCGCCTGCCGGCGTTTTCGGCACGTTGTCATTGGCCTCGCGCTTGCGATTGGGCATGTCCGACTGGTGCTTATCCGACTTCATGTGACCGCTCTTGTCCAGGTTCGGCGGCGTCGTCCCCGTATTGGGCGCCGCGTTGGGCGCGGGTGGGACTTGGCCCGGAGGCACCTTGGTGTTGGGCGGCACGGCTGCACTGTCGTTCGGGGTGGTCGACGGCGAAGTCGGGGGCGCGCTGCGGCCGGTGGACTGGGCCAACGCCCCGCCGGCGGTCGCAAGGCCGGCAATCAAAGCAAACGCGCAAGTCATGGCACGGTGTTTCATAGCGAAGCTCCTTGGTTGAAATGCATCACCCTAGTCGCAAGCCGCGTGCCTGACCTTTGCTCCTGCTTTTCCCCCGCAATAGTTCGGCATGCGGGGCATTTTTTACCTGCCTTTGAAACACTTGACCCTAGTGCGCCCGCTGCGGCCCCGCGCTTTCCTCCAACATTCGCTGCACGCGCTCGGCCAGCGCATCCAGCGAGAACGGCTTGACGAGCAATTCCATGCCGTCTTCAAGGAACCCGCCCGTGCTGGCCGCGCTTTCCGCGTAGCCCGTCATGAGCAAAATCCGTAGCCCCGGATGCGCCACGCGTGCGGCGTCCGCCAACTGCCGGCCGTTCAGGTTGGGCAGCCCCACGTCCGTCACCAGCAGACTCAGGTTGCGCGTGGATGTCACCAGTTCCAGGCCCGCCTCGCCGTCGCTGGCCGTCAGTACATGCAGGCCCATCTCGACAAGCGACTCCCGCACCATTTCGCGCACGTTCGTATCATCCTCGACAACGATGACGAAGGCTTGGCCCGCCGACGCTGGCTGGGCGCCTGTCGCCCGCGGCGCATCGGCCGCCAGTTCCGGCGCGCCCTGATGGCGTGGCAGGTACAGCCGGACCGACGTTCCGACGCCCTCGGCGCTTTCAAGTACCGCGCTGCCGCCCGCTTGCTTGGCGAAACCATAGGTCATGGACAGCCCCAGGCCCGTTCCCTCGCCCAAGGGCTTGGTCGTGAAGAACGGGTCAAAGGCATGCGCCAGCACATCGGCCGACATGCCGCAGCCCACGTCCGACACCGTGACCTCGACAAACGCGCCCGGATTGACGCCAGGACTTTGCCGCAGCGACGCCGCGTCCAGACGCGTGTTGGTGGCGGCGACGGTCAATACACCGCCGTTCGGCATCGAGTCGCACGCATTGATCACCAGGTTGAGCATGGCGTTCTCGAACTGGTTCTTGTCGCAGTTGACGGGCCACAGGCCCGGTTCCAGTTCCAGGACCAGCTTCACACGCTCGCCGGTATAGCGATGGAACAGGTCCGTCATCGAATGCAGGGTGTCATCAACGCTGAACGGCTTGGGGTCGATCGGCTGGCGCCGCGAGAACGTCAGGAGCCGCTGCGTCAGGTGGGCAGCGCGGTTCGCCGAATCCATGGCCACCGTGATGAAGCGCTGCGCCTGTTCGGGCACACCCGCGGCCAGCTTGCGCTGGATGAGATACAACGCGCCCGTGATGCCCTGGAGCATGTTGTTGAAATCATGCGCGATCCCGCCGGTCAGGCGCCCGACGGCCTCCATCTTCTGCGCCTGGCGCAGGGCGTTCTCAGTGTCGACCAGCGCCTCCGCCTGCGCCTTCAGGTCCGAATCGTCGCGCCCCGCCACGTACAGAGCGTCCTGCGACCACGACATGCTCCACGTGATCCAGCTATATCCGCCCTCGCGCCGGAGCACCCGGTTCTCCAGGTGCCGCGTGGGCTGCGCGGGCTGCGCGCCGTTTGACCGCGCGTGCGGCGACCAGGCGGCGCGCGTCGCGTCCAGGTCATCGGGATGGATCAGCTCGCCAAGCCCCATCGACAGGAACTGGTCGGGACTCCAACCCAGGATGGGCTGGACGGCGGGATTGACGCTGGCAAACCGGCCCCTGCCGTCGATGACGGCCAGCAGCTCGGGAGACATCCGCCAGATACGATCGCGTTCGGCAATGGCATGCTCCACCCGCTGCTCCAACATCCGCGAATATTGCGACCGTTCGACGGCATCGCACATTCGCTCGGCGACTTCCTCGATAAAGGCCAGGTCTGCGGGCTTGAGCCGGCTGTTGAATAGCGGGCGGACAACCAGCGCGCCGCCTTGCCGGGCCCAACGGCGCATCGGTACGACGATGGCGGACGGGCGGATATCACCGGCCTCCTGCGCCACCAGCGGTTGCAGGTAGGTGGTGCGCCCTTTGCGCACCGCCTCGAAAAACTCTTCGTCCAATTGCGCGGTATCCAGCGCGCCCTGACGTGCCAGGTCCATCTCGGATCGCCAGCATGTCGACACCACGGGCGCCGCGCCCTCACCGGCCCAGTCCAGGACCGCCACCAGGCCCAGGGACAGATGCTGTCCCAAGCCGGCGCAGGCGGTCTCCTCGATCGCGGCTTGCAGGTGCAATTCGCGCATGCGGTCGCCCAGCGCAAGCAGGAAGTTCTTGCGATGCTGGCCTTCCCACAATTCGGTCTCGGCGGTCTTGCGGGCCGTGACATCGAGGAACAGCGCCATGATGCGATCAGCGCCCTCCTTGCGCGCGCGCGCCTCGTACCAGGCATCCTTGGGCGCTGGCACCGCGAATTCGAATTGGGCAGGCTCCCCCGTTTCCACGACCTGGGTAAACGTTTCGAGAATCTGGCTGGGTACGCCGGGGATCATCTCGCGCAGGGTGTGACCCAGCGTGTCGCCCTCGCGCATGCCGCTCTGGCGTTCGAAGGCCGGATTGACTTCCAGGAAACGGAAGTCGGAAATGCGGCCGTCCTCGCCCCGCAAGGCCTCGGCCAGAAAAAACGCCTCCTGCATGCCGTCGAACATCGCGCGCCAGCGCTCGCCGCTACGGCGATGCGCAACATCCAGCGAGTGCCGTTCGATTGCCAGCGCGGCGCTGCGCGTGACAAGGGCGATTGCGTCGATGTCGTGCGCCGAAGGCAGGCGTTTTGTCTCGTAGTAGTTGGAGAACACCCCCAACAGCCGGCCGTCCGGCGCCTTGATCGGGGTGGACCAGCAGGCTCGCAGGCCCTGGCCCAACGCCGCATCCCGCCAGGTCGCCCAACGCGGATCCTGGGCGATGTCTTCCACGTAAACCGGGTTGCCAGAACTTGCCGCGGCGCCCCACGAAGCGGCTTGCGGCGCGATGCGCACGCCGCTGACGGCGGCATTGAACTCGTCCGGCAGACTGGGCGCGGCGCCGTGCACCAGCAACGTTCCGGTGTCGTCCACCAAGGCGATGGACGCGCGCAATGGCACGCTCGATTGCGCCTCGATGGCATGCAGCACGTGCTCCAGCACCTGCTGAAGCGGTACGCCGGCAGCAATGCGCTCCAGCATGATGCGTTCGTCTTCCAGACGAGCTAGCGTGTCGGTCCATGGCAGGGACACGCGGTCTTGCTTGGTCAGCATGGTTCCCCCTATCGCAATACAGAATGTATCGCGATAGACGCACGCGTGGCGCAACCCTCCGTAACTCGACGCTACCCTTCCTGGTAAAAAAGGGTCGTCAAGCGGGGCCGGCGGCGCCGGCCGCCGAATGGCGCCGCCCCGTGCGCCAGGCGAGACCCGCGCTGATCGTCAACGCCGTCACCAACAGGCCACCGGCCATCGCGGCCACGCCATGCCAGCCGCCAGCAGTCCAGAAATGGCCGCCCAGCGCCCCGAGCACGCTCGATCCCACGTAATAGACCAGCAGATAGAACGAGGCGGCCAAAGCCTTGTAACCTCGCGCCATCTGCCCGACCCAACCGCTTGCCACGGCGTGGGCTGCAAAAAAGCCGAACGTGAAGACAACGATCCCCGCGATCAGCACCGGCAGCGAGTCCGAGATCGTGAGCAGCAGCCCCACCAGCGCCAGACCCGATGCTGCGCACAGCATCGCGCCGCGCCCATGCCGGTCGGCCAAGCGGCCAAACCAGGTCGAGGCGAAGATGCCCACCAGGTAGACGACGAAGATGAATCCGATGAAGGTCTGGGTGAGCGAGAACGGCGGGAGCAGCAGCCGAAAGCCCACGTAGTTGTAGACCGCGACGAACGCGCCCATCAGCAGTCCGCCCATGGCAAACAGCGCGCATAGCGGGCCGTTCTTCAGATGCGCGCCGGCGCCGGTCCGCACATCCGACCATACGCCGGCCCACCCATGGCCGCGCCGCGGCGTGAAGCGGCGCGAGGCCGGCAGCAACCACAGAAACAGGAAGGCCGCCACGATCCCCAGCAGCCCAAGCGTGCCCATCGCCGCGCGCCAGCCGAAGTGGTCGGACACCAACCCGGTGATGACCCGGCCCGACAGCCCCCCGAACGCGCTGCCGCTGATGTACAGCCCCATGGCAAAGCCGAGAGTGCCGGGTTCGACCTCTTCGGCCAGGTAGGCCATGGCCACGGCAGGCACCCCGCCCATCGCCACACCCTGCAGCGCACGCAGCGCCAGGAGGCTTTCCCAGTCCGGCGCCACGGCCGCGATGGTTCCCAGGATGGCCGAGGCGAACAGCGACGCCGCCATGACGCGCTTGCGCGGCAAGGCGGCTGAAAACAGCCCTACGAAAAAGATGGCGATGGCCAGCAGCCCGGTGCACAGGGACAGCACCAGGCTGCTTTGGGCGGGCGATACGTGGAACGCCTGGGTGAACAGCGGCATCAGCGGCTGCACACAGTAAAGCAGTGAAAAAGTGGAAAAGCCGGCGGCAAACAGCGCCCATTGGGCGCGGCGCAATCCCGGGGTGCCGCGCGTCAGATACTCGGGCGCCGTGGCGCCCGGTTCCGTTGCGGGACTTGCAGTATGGGTAGACATCAGGAATCTCAAAAACATCGGGCAGAAGCCCGTGCACACAAAGTAGACTTTTCCCCTGCATATGTCCAATATATGAAACCCGACTCGCCTATATTTAAAAACAATGGAATTGCGCCACTTGCGGTACTTCACCGCCGTCGCCGAGGAACTGCACTTCACGCGGGCGGCGGCCCGTCTTGGCATTGGCCAACCGCCACTCAGCCAGCAGATCCAGCAGCTGGAGCGCGAGATCGGCACGCCGCTGTTCCTGCGCCTGCCCCGTGGCATCGCGCTGACCGAGGCCGGCGGCCAGTTCCTGGACGACGCGCGCGCGATCCTCGCCAGCGCCGACCGCGCCATCGATACCGCAAGGCGGCTGGGGCGCGGCGAACGCGGGGCCATCACCGTGGGCTTCACGGCATCTGCGGTGTTTCATCCTTATCTGCCGCGCGCCATCCGCGCCTTTCGCGACCGTTATCCCGACGTGCGCATCACACTGACCGAGAGCAACACCGTCACGCTGCTGCGGGGCCTGCGCGCGGGCGAGGTGGATGTCGCGTTCGTCCGCCCTCCCTACTTGCTGGACGCAGAATTCGAGTCCGAACGTGTGCTCGATGAACCCATGCTGATCGCCTTGCCGCCTGACCACCCGCTCAGCCGCAAGCGAGCGGTCCCGATCGCGGCGCTGGCCGAGGAGGATTTCGTCCTCTATCCGCGGCCTATCGGCGCGGGGCTGTATGACGCCATTCAGTCGGCATGCCAACGCGCTGGATTTGCGCCGCGCGTCATCCAGGAAGCCCCGCAGATGGCGTCGATCGTCAGCCTTGTGGCGGCGGGGGTGGGCATTTCGATCGTTCCCGCCGCGATGCGGCACATGGGCGCGCAAGGCATCGAGTACCGGCCGATCAAGGGCGACGCGCCGCACGCGCTGCTGGACATGGCCTACCGCCGCCATGACCGATCCGTTGCGGCGGAAAATGCCGTCGGGATGCTGCGCCGCCTGGCGCACCCCGAACGCGAGTGACCCCCGGACGCGAACGCCGTATCCGCCTGTCGCGTTTGTCATCTTCTGTAAACCAGATGGCGGTGGCTGGGGATAGACTCACGCGCTTCCGGCGATACGTCCCCCCGCATGGGATGATGCCGCCGCGCTCAACTTTTCAAAGGTGGTCCCGTGAGACGTACGCTTCTGGCCCTGGCTTTCGCAACGATCCCTGGCCTTGCCGCTTCAGCCGCGCTGTCCTCTTCCATCGGCGCAGTCACGGTCTACCAGGACCGAGCGGTCGTCACCCGCGCCGCCAATAGTGAGCTCGCCGCGGGCGAACATGAACTTGTGCTCGAGAATCTGCCGGCTTCGCTGCAGGAAAATTCGCTGCAGGTGTCCGCCAAGAGCACCGGCCAGGCCACACTCCTCGACGTGAAGGTCAGCGACGTCTACCAGCCGGCCACCGCCAACGAGCGCGTGCGCCAGATCGAAGCGCAGATCGACAAGCTGGCGGGCCGCCAGGCCGCGCTTGACGATGAAGCCGCGGTGCTGGACAACCAGCGCGAACTCATCCTGATGATGCAGCGCGGCGCCACGGAACCGGCCAAGGACGGCGCCCGCCTTACGTTGGATGAACTGAAGGCGATCCAGGCCCTCAGCGCCGATTCGCTGGCCACGACGCTGGCGGGCCTGCGACGCGTGGCCGAACAGAAGACCGCGCTTGAGCGCGAAATGACGGCGCTGCAAACCCAGCTTGGCCTCGTGCGCGGGGAAGCCGGCCGCCGCAGCAAGACGGTCGCCTTGCGCGTCAACATGGCGCGCGCCGGCAAACTGGACCTTGCAGTGTCGTATGCGGTCGCCGGTGCACGCTGGACCCCCGCCTACGATGCGCGCCTGCGCCCGGCGGATCGCCTCGTGGACCTGGGCTACTTCGGCGTCATCCGACAGAACACGGGCGAAGATTGGACCAACGTGAAGCTGACCTTGTCGACCGCCCGGCCGTCGCTGGGCGGTGGCGCCCCCACGCTGCGTCCGTGGGTCATCGACGTGGCCGCCCCGCCCCCGCCG
>DALZRX010000024.1:0-20159 GCA_032015805.1 Achromobacter sp. | reverse complement strand
CGACCTGCGCCACGGCGCCGCTGTCGAACCGGTGATCCGCCGTCGTCAGGGCGGGATTGGTGCATAGCCCCTGCGCCACCAGCGCCGCCTTGGTGCGGTCGTCGGTCTGGCACAGGATATCGATGGCCGCGGTCTCCAGGCGCCGCGAGCGGTCCGCGTCCTTGGTGGACGCCGCCGCTTGCATCGTGCGCTCGAAGTTGCGGCGCAGGCTGCATTTCTGGTCCTCGATCGGAATCGCGACGTTCATCCCGAAACCGACAACGGAACCGCCGCCGCCCGCCGACACCATGCAGCTATCCGAGGAGAACGAGCCGTAGAAGCTCTGGCCGCCGACCGGCGGCGCGCTGCGCAGCGTGCTGGTCCCGCTGTTGCTTGAATTCAGCGTGATGCCCTGGTTGTTGCCCGCGTTGGTCGATCCGGACGAAGCCGACGTCGTGGAACTGGAGGTGCTGGTCTGCGCCCCCGCCGAAACGGCGGCGAGCGACAGGGAGATGGCTAGAAAGATAGTCTTCATGATGTCCCCTCGCCCGGACGGCCGAAGCCGTCCGGATAATTGGGCTCAGCGATTGAACCCGACGACATGGCCCACCGAGCCGATGCCGTGTATCGACCCGAAAGCGCCGATATTCGCTGCGTGGAACGAGCCTGTTGCCGACGCGCTCGTTTCCGTCTTGCCGAATGTCGCGCCGCCGTTGGCGATGCTGTCTCCGACCATGATCGGCGCATTCCCCGACACCTGTCCGTAGGACTCGCTATTGGCGTACTGCCGCGTACTGGTGACAACTTGCGTGCCGTCCCGGCTGAATGTCCCGCCGACCTCCGCGATGCCGCCCGTGCTGCCGAACGACGTCTGGCTCGACGAGCCGTAGCCGTTGACCTGCGTGGCCACGACCGAACTGCCCGTGGAGATGGACGTGGCGGTGCCGTTGATCGCGCCGGCGTGCCCGGTCACCGAGCCGCCAACCTGGCCCGGTCCCGTGGCGTAAGCTGAGGCGGCAAACAATGACAATGCAGCAACTGCTGTGAGCTTTTTCATTTGAGCTCCTCCTGATCCGTCTGCACGGATGCACAGGTGCCGGAGACCGACCGGCGCGGACCGTTACTTCCCAAGGACTGCGCACAGTTGAAGCCAGGGCGTGGGACTTTCGTATTGGTACGGAATGATTGCGCCGTCCTAGGCAGGTCGGTATCGGTTAAACGATTGACCGGGTCTTTCTGGAGGATGGACTCGTGAATTACACAAACCTGAAAGGGTAGACGCCGGCATCGCGCGGCCATGCGTATGGATGATGCGACGCGCCCGCCAGCGCCCGCTGGCCGAGGCGGCTCAGCTCAAAGGATGGACGCTTCCAGCCGGCGCTCGCGCATGATATCTAGCGCGCAAGAGGGCAACGGCTGAACCGCGGCCCAGGCGTGGACGCCGACCTCACGACCGGCCGTCGGCACGCGTCTGCGCGAGGCGTAGCAACCAGACGGTCTCGTGCCGGGCGAGCATGAGGTCCACGGCCACCAGCACAAGCAGAAATCCGAATTCAGCCAAATCCAGATTGCCAAGCACCTGGTAGCTCGCCAGCAGGGCGATGCCGCTCACGCCGGCAAGACTCGCGCTCCAGGCAGGAGGCAAGCCGCGCGGACTGCCGCGCGTCGGGAGCGAGAGACTGACCCTGGCGACGAGCGGCAGCGCGAGCAAGGACAGGGGTAGGTAGATTGCGATGGCCGACAGCAGCACGGCAACGCCGAACTGCGTATGCACGAACAAGGACATCAATGCGATGACGCCGACGCCGATATACCAGAGCAGGCGAGCGGAAATCAGACGGGTCAACATCGCGGCTCGGAGATTCATCAGAGGGGCTGGAAGCGTGGTTTTCGGCCATACTACTCCCGGCCTTGCCCACCCCTTTTAACCGGAGACAAAACCATGATTCACGAGATTGCCAGCATCCACGTCCGCGAGGAACAGGAAGCGCTGTTCGAAGCCGCTGTTGCCCAGGCAAAACCGCTGTTTCTTCGCGCCAAGGGATGCCATGGCATGGAACTGTTCCGCAGCATCGAGCAACCGCAGCGCTACACGCTTGTGGTGAACTGGGAAACGGTCGAAAACCACATGGTCGACTTCCGTGAATCCACTGATTTCCAGGAATGGCGCAAGCTCGTGGGCGGCTTCTTCGTTGAACCGCCCCTGGTGCACCACGAGCAGAAAGTGATCTGAACGCCGCGGCGCCGGTTCCAGCGGCAGCGCGCAACGGCGCTACTGGGCCGGCGGCTCGTTGTACTTGCGCGCGCTGCGCCGAAACGCCTCGGCAGGATATTTCTCGGCGTTCTTTACCATCTTGGCGGCAACGGCCTGCGCGATATCGATGCCAAGCTGATCCGCCAGCGCCACCAGATACATCTGCACGTCGGCGATCTCGTCCGCGGCGTCCGCAAGCCGGGCGGCGGGTAGATTGCGCGATGCTTCTTCATCCAGCCACTGGAAAAGGGAAACCAGCTCGCCGGTTTCCCCCGCCAATGCCATCGCCAGGTTCTTGGGCGAATGGAATTGCTGCCATTCGCGCTCGGCCGTGAACTGGCGCACGGCGAGTCGGATTGCTTCCAGGTCGGACATCAAGACTCCCTGATGGTTGGCGCGGGGCCCCGTTACACCGAGGCCAGACGTGCGCTCGCGGCAAGCGCAACCGCCACCGTCGTCCGCACATCAGCCAACGCCCGGTGGGTCGGCTGCGAAGCGCCCACGTGCCGCGCCAGGATGTCGAGCTTGTGCGACGGCAGTTCGGGCCACGCGCGGCGCGCGAGCGCTAATGTGCAGTGCGTGGCGTTCGGGAAAAGCAATCCCGTCTGGTCCGCCGCCGCGCTGAGAAATCGCCGGTCGAATGAGGCGTTATGGAAAAACACGGGCAGATCCTCGACAAATGCCAGGAAGGACGAGAAGGCCTGCGCGACCGGTATGCCGTCGCGGTCGACTTCTGCCTGCGTGATGCCAGTGAGGCGAGAAATGAAGGAGGGAACCCGCCCGCACGTGCGCACGACTTGCGTGTACTCGTGCACCACCGCGCCCCCCTCGCCGACCCTGACCGCCGCGAACTCCAGGATTTCGCAACTGGCGGTGGACAGGCCGGTCGTTTCCAGGTCGGCGACGATGAAGGGCCCGCCCAGCGCCTGAAGCGCCTGCGTCAAGGCCGCCTGGGCGCGTGGCGCGGGACGAGCCGGAGATGCGCCGCCCGTGCGCGTGCGCCGATGAAAAAAGCTCACGCGCCTACTCCACCGGGTGAAGCGCTGCGAAGCGGGGCGAGCCGTCGGCAAGCTGCCCAAAGAAAAGATCAGCCGGGCGCACCCACAGCCCGCGCGCGTGCGGCCAAAGATGCTCGTACACCACCATGGATTCCTCGGTTTCGGAATGGCGGGCGGTCCCCACATATCGATACAGGCCGCCCTTGTAATGGCGGTGCGTGGCAAGCGCGAGGGCTTCGGATTCGGTCATGGACATCTTGGGCAAATGGCGTGGCGCCCGGCGGAAACGTTCCGGCGCGGGGCCACGGATATTCGGTAATGCCGTCTTTATAGCGCACTCGCGCCATCCCCCCGCCGGGAAGACGCCACATCAGGCCGCCCGCAAGCGCCTTGCCGATTCGGTGCCGGTTTGCGTGAGGTCTTCGGTCACGCCTGCCAGCTTGGCCGACTGCGCAAGCGAGACATCCACGACCTGTCCCATGATTTCGGTCACGCGCCGCGACGATATGACGATGCCCTCCATCGTGCCCCCGGCGGATTGGACCTGCACCGCGCCGCCCTCGACCTGTTCAACCGAAGTCGTGATGAGGGCCTTGATCTCCTTGGCGGCCGCGGCGCTGTTCTGCGCAAGGTTACGAACCTCGGCCGCCACGACTGCAAAGCCCCTGCCGTGCTCGCCCGCGCGCGCGGCCTCCACGGCAGCGTTCAGCGCGAGGATGTTGGTCTGGAATGCAATGCCATCCATGACGCCAATGATTTCGGAGATGCGGCGCGAGCTGCCGGTAATGGCTTCCATGGTGGCGACCACATCCCGCATGGTTTCCCCGCCGGTCTCGGCGATGCGGCTTGCATCTTGCGCGAGGCCATTGGCCTGCCGGGCGCGTTCGGCATTTTCGGTCAGACCCTGGACGGCAACGTGCAGCGTCTGGGCCGCAGTGAAGCGCTTGGTGATGTCGGTGGCGAATTTCACCACCTTGAAGGGCCGGCCCTGTGCGTCGAAGATGGGGTTGTAGCTGGCTTCGATCCAGACGGCGCGACCGCCCTTGCCCAACCGCATGTACTGTCCGGCGTCGTGCTCTCCATTGCGCAGCCTGCGCCAGAAATCCTTGTAGGCGGCGCTCCTGGCCTCTTCGGGCGGCAGAAACATGCTGTGGTGCCGACCCAGCACCTCGTCCGCGCGATAACCCACTGCATTGAGGAACAGGTCGTTGGCGCGGAGGATGGTGCCATCCAGCTGGAACTCGATGATTGCCTGGACCTTGGAGATAGCCGCAAGCTGACCTTCGGAATTCGCCTGCCGGTGCTGCTGGTCGGTGATGTCGGTGGCGTACTTGATCACCTTTACCGGCCGTCCGCGCTTGTCGAAAATGGGGTTATAGGTCGCCTGCAGCCAGACGTCCGACCCGTCTTTTCGTATCCGGCAATATCGGCCCGAATCATGCGCGCCCTGACCCAGCCTTTCCCAGAAGGCCGCGTATTGCGCCGACTCGCCCTCCCCGGGTGCGATAAACATGCGGTGATGCCGCCCCTGGATCTCTTCGAGCGTATAGCCCATGGTGTCCAGGAAATTCTGATTGGCCATCAGGACGTGGCCGCGCAGATTGAATTCAATGACTGCGTGGGATTTATGAATGGCGTCAATCTGTCCCAGTAAATCCGCATGACTGCCGTTGCGATGTCCACGGACAAATTGGCCAAGGGTGTGCCAAAGCATGGGTGCCCTCCAGGGTTATGTTTGCCGGCGTGCCTGGTACACGTGTATCTAATAGAAACTATTTAATTTCAGAAATTATCATGAGTCGCCGCGTAGGGAAATACGCAGAGCAAAAGGAATTTAGATCGTCTTATCCGCCGATCCCTGGGTAAACCCGCAGTCAAGCGGCGTCCAGTTCGGCGTAACGACGAAAGATGCCTTCGCCGAATTGCAGGCGCCGCCCGCTCGCGAAGTAGTCCTGCAGTTCCCGGAGCGCCGTTACCCGCTCATGCAACGCGAACACATTCGGATAATGGGCGGCGACGGTGGCCATGCGTTTGGGGAACGCATATAACAGGCCGTCGACCAGGTGATACAGGGACAGGTCGACGTAGGTCCATTTGCTGTCGCCCGCCAGCCACGCGTCCGGCCCCTCCAGCAGCCGCTCGAAATATCCCAGGAACTTGGGAATGCGCTCCTCGCGAAAGACCCGGGCGCGGCGAGCAGCCTCTTCCTTCTGGTCTTCGTAATAATCGCTGGCGGAAATGGGATGATGGGTATCGTGCGCCTCGGCCACCATGTCGGCAATCGTGAGTTGCAACTGATTCACCCACAACCGGCCTTCCAGCGAATCGGGCGCAAGACCATGCTTCTCCCCGAGGAAAAGCAGGATATTGGCCGTCTGCCCCAGCGTCATTTTTCCGGCCACCAAGTAAGGCGGCGCAAAAGGCGGATGCTTGCGGGCGGATTGCATGTCATCGATCAACACGCTCTCGTCGGCGCCAGGATCGCGCGCCCGTTCGCGATACGGGATGCCGCCCGCCTCCAGCGCCAGCCGCACGAATTCTCCGCGCCCCGGGATGCCATCCCAATACCAAAAGTCGTAAGTCATATGGTCTCCTTTCAGTTTGCGCGGCCGATCCTGCAGTCTGTCGCCGCCAAACTCTATTAGCAAGACGCGTGCCGCGGCTAACCCTTCGCAACGTCCTCGAGGATCATCTCCGCGCCGCGCTCCGCAACCATCATGACGGCGGCTTGCGTGTTGCCGGACACCATTTTCGGCATGACGGATGCGTCCACCACGCGCAGGCCCGTCAGCCCCTTGACGCGCAGCCGCTCGTCGGTGACGGCGGCGGCATCCGTTCCCATGCGGCAGGTGCCGATGGGGTGATAGATGGTCTGGCCGTTGCGCCGGGCAAAGTCCAGCCATTCATCATCGCTGTCCACTTGCGCGCCCGGACTGACTTCCTCTTGAACGTAGCGCTGCATCGCGGGCCGGCCCACGATGCGCCGGGCCGCCTGCATGCCGCCCACCAGGCTGTCGCGGTCGACTTGCGCCGACAGGAAGTTGGGGCGGATGGCGGGTCCGGCAAGCGGATCGGCCGATTTGATGTGGATCGACCCGACAGACTCCGGGCGCAACTGCGCCACGCCGATCGTCATGCCGGGGTGGCGATCCAGGATGCGTTCCGCGGCGTTGGCGTAGCTGGCGTGCACGAAGAAAAACTGCACGTCCGGGGTGGGCAGGCCGGGGGCACTCTTGACGAAGCCGTGCACCAGCCCCGTGCCAAGCGTCAGGATGCCTTTGCGACTCATGTAGTAGCGCGCCACCTGATGCGCCAGCCGCCAGCCACGCGACATCTCGTTCAAGGTCACGGTGTTCTTGACGCGCCAGTTCATGCGCGTGGCGAAGTGGTCGATGTAGTTTTCACCCACCGCCGGCTGCGCGTGCACGAGGTCGATACCGTGCGTCTTCAACAAGGTCGGGTTGCCCACGCCGGACAGTTCCAGCAATTGCGGCGACTGCACCGCGCCCATGCAAAGCAGCGTTTCGCGGCGCGCACGCACGGTGTGTTCCTGCCCCTCCTTGCGAAAGGCCACGCCCACGCAGCGCTTGCCTTCAAAGACCAGACGCGTGACGTGGGCGCCGCATTCCACCTTGAGATTGCTGCGGCCGGCCGCCGGCTTCAGGTAGCCGTCCACGACGCTCCAGCGCCGGCCCCGGTGCTGAAGCACCTGGTAGTAGCCAACGCCGTCCTGGTCGCCACTGTTGTAGTCGGGATTGAACGGCTGGCCATCTTCGCGCGCGGCTTGCAGGAAGGCATCGGACACCGGGTAGCGCTCGGCCACTTCTTCAAGATGCATCGGCCCGTCCTTGCCGCGATTCTCGCCACCCGGCGCGTAGTTCTCGATCTTGCGGTAGATGCGCTCGGCGACGTCGCGGCCCCAGCCGGCGGCGCCCGCGGCGACCCACCCGTCGTAGTCCTGGGGTTGGCCGCGCACGTAGATCATGCCGTTGATCAACGTCGACCCGCCCAGTCCCTTGCCCCGTGGCACCGCGATCACCCGCCCGTGGACGTTATCCTCGGGTTCGGTTGCAAAGCGCCAGTTGTATTGCGGATCGACCAGCAGCTTGGAAAAGCCCGCCGGAATCGGGATCCACATGCTGCGCGCCTCGTGGCCGGCCTCCAGCAGCAGTACGCGATACCTGCCGTCCGCGCTGAGGCGGTTGGCCAGGATGCAGCCGGCGGTTCCGCCGCCCGCGATGATGAAATCGTAGTCACCCATCTTTATCCACCGAATCCCGGGTATGCCGCGCGGCCTAGCCGGCGGACGCCACGCCCAGCGTTTCCACCATCAGTTCGATCTGGCAGGCCAGCATCGGCGCGCCGTAATGAATCTTGCAGCCGCGCGCTTGCGCCGCCACGAGCAGCGCCGTGTCCTTGGGCTGCATGATGACCTCGCAGACCAGTTGGTCCGGCGTCAGGCGGCTGGTGTCCAGCGGCAGCGGATCGCCCTCTTTCATGCCGAGCGACGTGCCATTGACGACCAGGTCATGGCCGGAGGGATCGGAATTGCCGACGGCGATCTGGGCGTGCGGATGCAACGACAGAATGCGGGTCTTCAGATCGTCGGCCTTGGCGGGCGTGCGGTTGGCGATGGTCAGCCGCGAGACGCCAGCCTGCACGAGCGCAAAGGCGATCGCATTGGCGGCGCCCCCCGCGCCGGCCAGATAGACGCTCTTGCCTTCGGGTGCGACGCCGCAACTGCGCAGGCCCCGCACGAAACCCTCGCCGTCCAGCATGTGAGCCACCAGGCGGCCATCGGCCTCGCGCCGCAGCACATTGGCCGCCCCGATCTTCCGCGCGACCGGTGTGGCGTCGTCGGCCAGTTCCAGGATGGCGGTCTTGTGCGGCACCGTGACGATCACGCCTCCCAGGTTCTCCAGGCGACGCAGGCCTTCCACCACTGCCGCGAGGTTTTCCGGCCGCGCGTGGAACGGCACGCAGACGCCGTCGAACCCGATCTTTGCGAAGTGTTCGTTCATGCGCTGCGGCGTCTTCACATGGTGGATCGGGTCTGCCAGGATGCCGAACAGGCGCGTGTTGCCGCTGATTTCCTTCATGGGTGTCTCCGGATCAATGCTGGATGAATTCGCGCGCGACGCTGGCAATGCCTTCGGCGTCGAGCTTGTAATGGGCGTACAGGGTCGTGGGCGGCGCGATGAGGCTGTACTCGTCATAGATGCCATGACGACGCAACCGGACACCCGTGCCGGCGTCGGCCAACACTTCGGCCACTGCCGACCCGAGGCCGCCGAGCACATTGTGCTCTTCGACGGTCATCAAGAGGCGCGACTGCCCCGCCGCTTTCAGGACAGCGTCGCGGTCCAGCGGTTTGATGGTGGGCATGTCGATCACGCCCACCGACAGGCCCTCTTCACGCAACTGGCTGGCCGCGGCCAGCGCGCCGTGCAGCGTGATGCCGCACGCGATCAGCGTCAGATCGCTGCCAACGCCGTGGACGATGGCGCGCCCAAACTCGAAAGGCGTGCCGTCCTCGTAGACCTGCGGATCGCGGCCGCGGCCGATGCGGAAATAGATGGGCTCCGGCCAGTCCGCGGACGCCTTGATGGCTGATGCCAGTTGCGGGCCGTCGGCGGGGGACACCACCGTAAGGCCCGCCAGCGCGCGCATGGTGGAAATGTCTTCGGTGGCGTGGTGCGATGTGCCGTAGAAACCCAGGCTGATGCCGGTGTGATGGCCGATCAGGCGGACAGGCAGACGCGTGTAGGCGACATCCATCCGGATCTGTTCGCAACACAACAAGCCGAGGAACGACGCAAAGGTGGCGACGAACGGCATCATGCCCGTGGTCGCCAGCCCGGCCGCCGCCGACACCATGTTCTGTTCTGAGATGCCGAACTGCACGTAGCGGTCTGGGTAAGCTTGGGCGAAACGATTCAGGCCGTTCGAATACTGCAGGTCGGCCGAGCCGGCGACGACGGGGTGGCCGGCCTTCACCAGATCGATCAGCGCATCGGAAAGATACGACAGCCCGGGGTTCACCGCATTGAGGGCGCGGTACTGCCAGGAGTCGGGAGAGAGGACTTGTGCCTGTGCCATTCAGATCTCGCGGGAGAGGATTTCTTCGACAGCGCTCTGCGCATCTTGCGGCGCCAGGTAACCCAGGTGCCAGCCTGGTTCGGTTTCCATGTAGGACACGCCTTTGCCCTTGATGGTCCGCGCGATCACGCACGCCGGCTTGCCGCGCGCGTCGTCAGCGCGCAGGCGGCGCAGCAGTGCCGTCAGCGCGGCAAGATCGTGTCCATCGACCTCATGGACATCCCAGCCGAACGCCAGCCATTTTTCCTTGAGCGATTCGACGCCCATGACGTCGTCGACCTTGCCATCCAACTGATAGCCGTTGCGATCGATGATGGCGACAAGCCGGGACAACCGGTTGTGCGCGGCGAAAAGCGCCGCTTCCCATACCTGCCCTTCCTGCATCTCGCCGTCGCCCAGCATGACGAACACGTTGAAGTCACGTCCGTTCATGCGGCCGCCGACCGCCATGCCCGCGCCATTGGACAAGGCGTGGCCGATGGACCCCGAACTGAAATCGACCCCAGGAACCTTGCTCATGTCGGGGTGATCGCCAAGCGGACTGCCCAGCCGCGTGTAGCTGTCCAGCAATTGCCGGTCAATGAAACCAAGGTCGGCAAGCACGGGGAACAAGCCTACGGCGGCGTGACCTTTGCCCATGAGAAAGCGGTCGCGGTCCGGCCACTGCGGTTCGCCCGGGCGCAGACGCATCACGTCGTAATAGAGCGCCGCGAAGATTTCCGCGCACGAAAACACGGAGCTGTAGTGGCCGACCTTGGCGATTTCGATGAGGCGGATGGTCTCCAGCCTGATATGGCGGGCCTTTTCCCGCAGCATCGTGATTTCCCCTGCGGTGGGGGTCTCCTGATCCTTGCGCATCGCGCCTCCTCCTGTCGTATGGATATATGATATATAATATACCCATTGCGCTCGAATTTGCTACGGCGGGCTAGAATCGCTCCTGGATTCACCCGCGCCCTTCAAACAGCAAGCCAGAAACGCCATGCCCAGCCTCAAACCGGTCAAAAAAGAGAACCTTTCCGTCAGGGTCTATAACGAAATCCGCAATGCCCTCATCAACGGGCAATACGAGCCTGGCGAACGCCTGATCATTGGCGAGCTGGCGCAGGAAATGGGCGTGTCCATCACGCCGGTGCGCGAGGCCATTTTCCGGCTCATCAGCGAGCAAGGACTGGAAATGCAAGCGGCCACCGCCGTGTACGTTCCGTACGTCAACTCGGAAAAACTGCGGGAAATCCAGCAGATCCGCTTCCACCTCGAAGGCATGGGCGCCGCCGAAGCCGCGCAACACATCACGCGCAAGCAGCTCGACAACCTGATCGCTCTGCAGCGCGATTTCATCTCGTGCACGTCCACGGATCCCAAACGCGCCAGCTACCTGAACCGCAAGTTCCACTTCGCCATCCTGGAAGCCAGCAACAAGCCCATCTTGCGCAACACCGTCGAGTCGTTCTGGGTCATCACCGGCCCGATCCTCAAGGTGTTTCACGTCAAGACGGCAGGGCTGGACTATTCGCAAAACGAACACCGGCACGAAGCCGTCATCGAAGCGCTGGAAGCGCGCGATTCCGAAGCCGCGCGCAACGCGATCCAGGCCGACCTGGTCTGGGGCGGAAAGATCATGATCGACTGGCTGGTTGAACGGGAAAAAGAACTCGACTACCGCCCCCCCGGGGCCCGCAAATAGGAAGACGCCATGCTGAAGATTTTCGGAGCGCCCAGCCGCTACATCCAGGGATCGGGCGCCCTGGATACGCTGGGACAATACGCCGCGCTGTTTGGACGGCGCGCCGCGCTCGTCATCGACAGCTACGTCCATGGCGTGCTGGGCCCGAAAATCGAGGCGTTGTGCGCTGAGCATGGCGTGGCGCTTGCGCCGCTGATCGTCGAAGGCGACCTCACGCCGGATGTCATTGACGGATTGCGGGCGCAGGCGGCGCCAGCGGACATCGACATGGTCATTGCGGTGGGCGGCGGCAAGTCGCTGGATGCCGGCAAGGCGGTGGCCAAGTCGTCGCATTGCCACCTGATCACCGTGCCCACCGTGGCGTCCAACGACGCGCCCACCAGCAAGAACTACGTGCTGTACGACGCGCATCACAATCTCCTGGCCGTCGAGCACATGCTGTTCAATCCCACGATCGTGCTGGTCGACACCGCCATCATCGCAACCGCGCCCGTGCATTTCTTCCGCGCCGGGTTGGGCGACGCGATCTCCAAAAAGTTTGAAGCCGAACAGTGCCAACGCAACGGCGGCAAGAACATGTATGACGCGGCGCCGCTCGTCACGGCACAGCTCATCGCGGACGGCTGCCTGCGCACGTTGCTCGCCGACGGCGCCGATGCGGTGGCCGTGGCTGGAACCGGCCAGCCCACGCCTGCCTTTGAACGCGTGGTGGAAGCGATGATCCTCATGAGCGGTCTCGGTTTCGAAAGCGGTGGCCTGTCCATTGCCCACGCGCTGACGCGGGGGCTGCCAAAGATCAGCGGCGTGGCGACGGCGCTGCACGGCTTGCAGGTGGCTGTCGGGCTGCTGGTGCAGCTTGACCTGGAGAACCGCAGGGACGGCATGCTGGCCGATCTGAAGCAGTGGTACGCCCAGGTGGGCCTGCCGACCTCGCTGCGTGAACTTGGCGCGACTGGCGTGCCGTCCGACGCGGAACTGTCGATGGCGGCGGACCTCAGCCTGAAGGCGCGCCATGCCGCCAACTTCGATCGCGCCCTGGATGTAGGCTCGCTGGCCGACGCCCTGCGCCGCTACGCCTGATCTGTACAGCGGCCGGAAGGCCAGCGGGTTGATGGCCCGCCGGCCTGCCGGCCGCCGCTGACATCAGAACGCGACGTTGTCCCTGCCCTTCAATCCGAGCTTGGCCCGCGCCTCGTCCGGTGTGGCGACCTCGAGATTCAGCGCTTCGAGGATGCCGCGGATGCGCTCCACCTGGACACGGTTCGATTCGGCCAACTGCCCCGGGCCGATCCACAACGAATCCTCAAGCCCCACCCGCACGTTCGACCCCATCGCCGCGCCAATCGTTGCCAGCGGCATCTGGTTGCGGCCGGCGCCCAGGATCGACCACTCATAGTCGTCGCCAAAAAGGCGGTCGGCCGTGCGCTTCATGTGCATCAGGTCTTCCGGATGCGGCCCGATACCGCCCAGGATGCCGAAAACGGATTGGATGAAAGGCGGAGACTTGACCAGGCCGCGGTCCACGAAATGGGCCAGGTTGTATAGATGGCTGATGTCGTAGCACTCGAATTCGAAACGCGTGCCGTTGGCGTTGCCCAGGGTCAGGATCGATTCGATGTCCTGGTACGTGTTGCGGAAGATGAGCGAGCGGCTGTTCTCCAGGTGCTCGCGCTCCCAGTCGTGCTTGAATTCCGAGAAGCGGTCCAGCATCGGAAACAGTCCGAAATTCATCGATCCCATGTTCAGCGACGCAAGCTCCGGCTGGAACGTGGTGGCCGGCCGCATGCGCTCTTCCACCGTCATGTGCGGGCTGCCGCCAGTGGTGATGTTGATGATCGCGTCTGTCTCGCGCTTGATGCGCTCGAGGAAGGGCTTGAACAGCGCCGGATCCTGCGAAGGCTTGCCGGTCTGCGGGTCACGCGCATGAAGGTGCAGGACGGCGGCCCCCGCCTTGGCCGCGCCGATGGCCGCCTCGGCGATCTCGTCTGCCGTGACCGGCAGGTGGGGCGACATGCTCGGCGTGTGGATGGCGCCCGTCACGGCGCAGGTGATGACGACTTTCGGTTTGGGCTTAGCCATTGTTGTCTCCGTTGCTTTGTTTATGGCGCATGAGGCGCATCAGCTTTTCGTCGCGCCAGAATCGGCGGGTCGCAAGATCTTCCGCGGGCAGCAGGCTTCGCCGCTCTTCGGACAGGGCGTCGATCAACGCGCCTTCCCAGGCCACGCATTCGCCTTGCGCGGCGCCGATGGACTGGTAGAGGCCACCGTAGCGCTGGCAGTAATCGGCGATGCCGCCGGGCGCGTTGAGGTCGATGGTTTCAAAGGGGCCCATGAAGGACCAGCGCAGGCCAAGCCCATCCTTGACCGTGGTGTCGATGTCTTCAGCGCTGGCGATGCCCTCGCTGGCGAGCCGGAAGGCTTCGTGCAGCAGCGCGCCTTGCAGGCGGTTCAGGATGAAGCCTTCGATTTCGCGCCGCACCAGCACGGGCTTTTGGCCAATGCCGACCATGACTTCGCGCGCGCCGGCCAGCGCTTCGGGGCTCGTCCAGGGCGCGGGGCACAGTTCTACGACAGGGATCAGGTAGGGCGGATTGACCGGATGGGCCACGAGACACCGATGCCGGCCGGCAAGATGCTCGGTGAACCGGCTGGCCGGAATGCTGGACGTGGAGCTGCCGATGATGGCGTGCGGCTCGGCCAGGGCATCCAGTTCGGAGAAAAGCGCGCGCTTTATCTCCACCTTTTCCGGGGAATTTTCCTGGACATAACTGGCGCCCGACAAGGCCTCCTGCAGGCTGGCGCAAGCCTGCACACGGTCGATGATGGCGTCTGCGCCTTCAAGCAGCCCTTGCGCTTCCAGCACACGCAACTGTTGAAGGATAAGGGAGCGCGCCTCGGCCAGCATGCTCGCATTGACGTCATGAAGCCGCACTTCCCAGCCCATGCGCGCGAAGACAATGGCCCAACCCTGCCCGATCAGCCCCGTTCCGATGATGGCGGCGCGCTTGAACATGTCGCCCGCGCCCATCAGTAGAGTTTCTGCGTGAAGCCGTCCACGACGATGGCCTGGCCTGTCACGCTGCGCGCGGCTTCACTGGCGTTGAACAGCACCATGTTGGCGATGTCCCGCGCGGTCACCATGCGGCCGAGCACGGCCTGGTTTTCATACTGCGCCGCGATTTCTTCGACGGGACGCCCGAGGGTGTCGGCCTTGGCTGCAATGACGGCGCGGATGCGCGGGCCTTCGACGGCGCCCGGCAGGATGGCGTTGACGCGGATGCCATGGCCACCCAGCTCGATCGCGAGCGACTTGGTGAAACCGATGACTGCCCACTTGGACGCCGAGTAAACCGACCGTCCGGCAAATCCCAGGTGGCCCGCGGCGGAGGACAGGTTGATCATCACGCCGGCCTGCGATTTCTTGAGCAGCGGGATGGCCTGGCGGGCGCACAGGAACTGGCCCGTGATGTTCACAGCGAGGGTACGGTCCCAGTCAGCCTTCGAAAGCGTTTCGACAAAGCCCGTGGGGCCCGCGACGCCGGCGTTGTTGATCAGGATATCCAGCCCGCCGAGGGTCTGCTGAACAGCGGCAAAGAGCTTCTCGACACTGGCCTCATCCGAGACGTCGGCCCGTGCCACGTGAACGCCCGGCAATTCGGCAGGCAACGCGGCAAGCCGTTCCTCGTTCACATCGCAGACGAACACCGTGGCGCCGGCATGGCGAAAGACCTTGGCCATCTCAAGTCCCAAGCCATCGGCGCCGGCCGTGATGAGGACTTTCCTGCCGTTGAAATCAACTTCCTCGAACATGCTTTTGTCTCCTGGGACCGTTCTTAAAAGTGCGAATCATCATATACGATATATGATAAAACCAGCTATTCCCTGATCTGCCAAGCCGCCGTTACATCGTTTCAAAGATCTCGTTCGCCTGACGGAATTATGCGCGCGTTTTTCTGACACACGGCCCGCTAAGGCTTTATTCATGCGGTTTCAGGGAATTCCCTGATTCGGCATGGAGCGGCCACCACTAGAATCCAAGACGAGGGTTTCTCGCCCCGCCGGCACATATATCATATATAGCAAAAGACGGACGGAACTCAGTCTCTAGTCCGCATTCCATACCGACAAAGGAGCGTAGACAGTGTTCAAGTTCAACAAAATTGTTTTGGCGCTGGGTGTGTGCGGCGCCCTGGCAAGCGGCACCGCCGCGGCCGACATGAAGGTGGGCGCCCTCTTTCCGTTCAGCGGCGCGCTCGCGTTGCTTGGGCAGGAAAGCTATCGCGGTCTGGAACTGGCCGTTAACGAGATCAACGCCGCAGGCGGAGTCAACGGCGAGAAGATTGAAATCATCAAGGCTGATGCCGTCGATCCCACGCAGGCGGTGTCGGAAACGAAACGCCTGATCTCGGCCAACGTGGTCGGCGTGTTCGGCAGCTACGCGTCGGGCATCTCGTACGCGGCCTCGCCGGTTACCGAACTTGCCGGCGTGCCGTACTTCGAATTGGGCGCCACCGCGCACAAGATCACCACGCGCGGCTACCAGTACCTGTTCCGCAGCAATCCCAACACCGCGTTGTATGGCGTGTCGGTGGTGAACGCGCTGCATGACACCATCGCCCCTGGCATGGGCCTGAACCCCAAGGACATCAAGATCGGCATCATCCACGAAGATGGCCCGTATGGCACCGACGTGGCGGCCACCGAAAAGAAGCGCGCGCAGGAACTCGGCTACAACGTGGTTGAAGTGCTGCCGTACTCGGCCAAGACGGTCGACCTGTCCTCGCTGATCCTGCGGCTCAAAGGCGCCAAGGCCGACGTGGTGCTGCAGACGGCCTACCAGAACGACGCCATCCTGTTCTTCAGCCAGGCGCGCGCGGCGGGCTTCAAGCCCAAGGTCATCATCGGCGCGGGCGGCGGCTACTCGCTGGCAGATACCGCCAAGGCCGTGGGCGCGGACATGAACGGTGTGTTCGATCTGGACTTCCCGCAAGCCTCCATCAATCCGGCCGGCGCGCCGGGACTGGACAAGTTCCTGGAAGCCTACAAGGCGACCTACAAAAGCGATCCCCAATCCGGCCACAGCCTGACCAACTACGTCGGCGCCAAGGCGTTCTTTGAAGCCATCGGCAACGCCAAGTCTACGGACAAGGACAAGATCCGCGCCGCGGTGCTGGCCTACAAGAAGCCCGCCGGCCAAACGGCCAACGGCTGGGCCTTCGAATTCGGCGAAGACGGGCAGAACAAGGCCTCCACCTTCTACGTGATGCAGTGGCAGGACGGCAAGCTCGTCACCATCGGTCCGGACAACCTCGCTCTCGGCAAGCCCATCTTCAAGAAATAAAGCGCGATGCCAGCGGCCGGGCGCCGGGCTCTTGCAGCCCGGGTGCGCGCCCGGCCTTACCCGGGGCTTGAGCGCCCCGCCCCTGGACGCTGCGGGACAGGGGCGGGGAGCCTCCCGCACTTAGAGGTTGCACAATGGAATTATTCATTCAACTGGTCATCAATGGCCTGTTGCTGGGCGGCGCTTACACCATCATCAGCCTGGGTTTGACGCTCATCTTCGGCGTCGTGCGCGTGGTGAACTTCGCGCACGGCGAGTTCCTGATGATCGGCATGTACATGGTCTACCTGATCGCGGCGCAGTTCGGCATCCACCCATACGCGGGCCTGATCCCGGTCGCCGTCATCCTGTTCGCGCTGGGCGCGCTGACGCAAAAGGGCATCATCCAGCCGCTGCTGCATGCCGACCAGCACATCCAGATCTTCGCCACGGTGGGCGTTTCCACCATCCTGTTGAACCTGGCGCTGGTGATTTTCGGGGCCAACGTCTATCGCGCGCCGGTCGAACTGGGCACCAACGCCATCGACATCGGCCCGTTCTCGATGGTCACGGGCCAGCTCGTCACGTTCGTCATCGGCCTCACGCTGGCCGTGCTGCTGCACCTGTTCATGCACCGCACCTACCTCGGCCGCGCGTTGCGGGCCGTGGCCCAGCACCGCTACGCAGCCACGCTCATGGGCGTGAATGTCAATAACGTCTATGCCATCGCCTTCGGCCTGGGCACCGCCTTCGTCGGCATCGCCGCCGGGCTCCTGGCGCCGCAGTATCCGGTGTTTCCCACGGTCGGCACCTACTTCGTGCTGACCGCGTTCGTCATCGTCGTGCTGGGGGGGCTGGGCAGCCTGTACGGAGCCGTCGCCGGTTCGATGATCATCGGCATCGTCGACACGCTGGCGGGCTTCTACATCGCGCCGGACCTGAAGGAAGTCGTCTATTTCGGGATCTTCCTCTTGATCCTTGTCCTGAAGCCGAATGGCCTGTTCGGCATCGGTACAGAGTGACCAGAACAACAAGGAGCAAGACGTGTTTCCCGACTTTCGACACCCCAAAGCGTACGTCAGCCTCATCCTGCTGATCGCAATGTTCCTCGTGCCCGTCGTCATGGGCACGCCCTTCTGGACCAACCTTTTCGTCCTGCTGTTCGTCTTCTCCGCGCTGTCGGTGGCGTGGAACATCGTGGGCGGCTATGCCGGCCAGCTTTCGCTGGGCCATGCGGTGTTCTACGGCATCGGCGGCTACACGGCCACCCTGCTGACGCAGAACTTCGGCATCTCGCCGTGGATCGGCATGTTCGCGGGCGCGGCCATCTCCGCGGCCGTCGCCATCTTGATCAGCTATCCCACGCTGCGCCTGCGGGGCCCCTTCTTCGCGCTGGCGACCATCGCCATCCTGGAAGTGGTGCGCCTCCTGGTCATCCACGAGGAAAGCTGGACCGGCGGTTCGAGCGGCATCAGCCTGCCCTTGAACATCGGCTGGGCCTGGATCGTGTTCCGCGAGAAGATCAACTACGTCATCATCGCATTTGGCCTGTTCGTGCTGGTGACCTGGGTCTCCTGGTACATCCGCAAATCGCGCATCGGCCACTACCTGATTGCAATCCGCGAACGCGAGGATGCGGCGCTGGCGGTGGGCATCCACACCGTGCGCGTGAAGATCATCGCCGCCGTGGTGTCGGCCGTGCTGACCAGCATCATCGGCACCTTCCACATCACGTACCTGACCTTCGTCGATCCCAGTTCCGCGTTTTCGCTCGAGCTGTCGATCCAGGTCGCGATGTTCGCGCTGATCGGCGGCCTGGGCACGGTGTCCGGTCCGATCGCCGGCACCTTCCTGGTGCTGCCGATTGCGGAGCTGGCGCGGGGCTGGCTCAGCAGCGTGGGCAACGGCATGCACGGGCTGATCTACGGTCTGATCCTGGTGGCGGTGGTGCTGACCATTCCACGCGGCCTTGCGGGCGCTTTCGGCCCTTTCATCGAGCGCCTGCTGGCACGCCTTCCCTACCTGGGCTCGCCCCCCGCCAAGCTCAAGCTCGCCGACGAGATCCGCATCCGCAACGCGACCCGCAGCGAGCAACCTGTCCTGAAGGCGGAGGGACTGTTCAAGAGCTTCGGCGGCCTGCGCGCCACCAACGACGTATCGCTGACGCTCAACGAGCACGAGATCCTGGGCATGATCGGGCCCAACGGCGCGGGCAAGACCACGGTGTTCAATCTGCTGTCGGGCTTCCTGTCGCCGGACAAGGGCGACATCACCATGCGCGACGCGCAGGGCAACTGGGTAAGCTGCAAGACGCCCGACGCCTTCGCGCACAAGGGCCTGGGCCGCACGTTCCAGATCGCCAAGCCGTTCACCGGGCTGACCGTGCTGGAAAACATCATGCTGGGGGCCTTCATTCACACGTCCGATCGCGACGAAGCCGAGCAGATCGCGCTCAAGGTGGCGGAGCAGACCGACCTGGCGAAATACCTGAATACCGAGGCGCGCAGCCTCACCGTGGGCGGCATGAAGCGTCTGGAAGTCGCGCGTGCGCTGGCGATCAAGCCGCGCATCCTGCTGCTGGATGAGGTGATGGCGGGATTGAATCCCACCGACATCGAGAAATCCATCCAGATGATCCGGCGCATCCGCGATTCAGGTGTGTCGGTGCTGCTGATCGAACACATGATGCAGGCCACGATGGCGCTGTCCGACCGCATCATCGTCCTGAACGAAGGCGGCGTGCTGGTCAGTGGCGCACCCAAGGACGTGGTCGAGAACCCTGCCGTCATCGAAGCCTATCTGGGCAAGGAGTATCAGGATGCTTAAGGTGTCGAATCTGACGTCGGGCTACGGCAAGACCCAGGTGCTCAACGGCCTGAATTTCGAAGTCAACGCGGGAGAGATCGTCACGCTGATCGGCGCGAACGGTGCCGGCAAGACGACCACGTTGAAGACACTGTGCGGCGTCATCAGCGCCACGCAGGGCAAGGTGGAATTTGAAGGCCAGGACCTGACCAACCGCCAACCCTTTGACATCGTGGACGCCGGGATCACCATGATTCCCGAAGGCCGCCAGCTCTTTCCCCACTTCACCGTGCGCGACAACCTGCTGATGGGTTCTTACAAGCGGGCGGCGCGGCCCATCGTCGAGCGCAAGCTTGAAGAGGTGCTGCGCATATTTCCACGCGTGCGGGAGCGGCTGAGCCAGTACGCCGGATCGCTCTCGGGCGGCGAGCAGCAGATGGTGGCGATCGCGCGGGGCATGATGGCCGACCCGAAGCTGCTGGTGTTCGACGAGCCTTCCCTGGGCCTGTCGCCGCTGCTGGTGCAGCAGATGTTCGACATCATCCGCGATGTCACCTCGCACGGCGTCACGGTGCTGCTGGTGGAGCAGAACGTGTTCCGGACCCTGCGGCTGGCGGATCGCGGCTACGTGCTGGAGAACGGCGCGATCGTGCGCACCGGCACGGGCGAAGAACTGCTCAGCGATCCCCACGTCAAGAAGGCCTACCTGGGCCATTGAAATCCAAGGACGAACGTCTCATGTCTTTACGCTGCACATTCATCGACCACGGCAAGGGCGGCGCGCCCGATTGCATGCACATTGCCGAACGCGACATGGAAGCGCCCGCCGGCCGCCAGGTGCTGATCGAAGTTGCCTACGCCGGCGTCAATCGCCCGGACGTGCTGCAACGCTCGGGCTCCTACCCGCCGCCGCCGGGCGCCTCGCCCCACCTGGGCTTGGAGGTGTCGGGCACCATCATCGCGGTCGGCCCGGATGCGCAGACCTGGAAGGTCGGCGACCAGGTCTGCGCGCTGACG
>DALZRX010000023.1:13302-20425 GCA_032015805.1 Achromobacter sp. | reverse complement strand
TCGCGGTGTTCGGCGCCGTTCAGCGCGTCGCCATGCACGACCGCGATGCGCGGTGCGGGCAAGCCTTGTTCATGCGCCAGTTCAGCGATGCGCCGTGCGGCCGCGGGCGGGTTGGCCGCGCCGAAATTGCTGACGATGTTGATGCCGTGGCGCAGGCAGTCGGCCAGGATCGGGCCCACCAGCTCGTCCAGCAGCGGCTCATAGCCGCGGCTCGGATCGTCATTGCGCGCCAGTTGCGCCAGCGCCAGCGTCCGTTCGGCCAGCGTTTCAAAGATCAGCGTGCCGCCGCCCTGGGCGGCGAGGGTCCGCACCACGGCCGCGGCGCCGTCAGTGCGGTCGCCGGAAAATCCGGAGGCGCAGCCGATGAGCAGGGGAGATTGAGACATGAGCGGTCCAGGCACGTTCAGGGATGCTGTTGACTATAGGCAAGCGCACATCATCCGTAAAATAGAAAAATCGGATCGATTAATAGAAGAAAGCCATGAATTTATCGTCCCGCCAACTGCGCGCCTTCGTGGCGCTTGCTGACGAAAAGCACTTCACGCGCGCCGCGCAGCGCTGCCACCTGACGCAGCCGGCATTCAGCGCCCTGATCCGGTCGCTGGAAGACAACGCCGGCGTGCGGCTCTTTGATCGCAGCACGCGGCACGTGGAGCTCACCGCTGAGGGCCGGGTGCTGGACGCGACCGCGCGCCGGCTGCTGGCGGACATGGACCTGGCCATGGGAGACCTGCGGGACCTGGCGGACCGTCGCCGGGGCAGGGTGTCCCTGGCCGCGCTGCCCTCGCTTGCGGCCGGTTGGTTGCCGAATCTGCTGGCGCGCTTCCGCCAGGAGCACCCGGGCATCGTGCTGGACCTGCGGGACGCCTTGCTCGATCCGTGCCTGGACATGGTGCAAAGCGGCGTGGTGGACTTCGCGGTGGCGTCGCGGCGGCCGGACATGACCGACCTGGACAGCGAATTCCTGCACGCGGATCGCTACTTTCTGGTGTGCCGCGCAGACCATCCGCTGGCGGGCCAATCGCGTGTGCGGCTGCGGGATGTGCTGCGGCATCCCGTCATCCAGCTTGCACGCGGAAGCAGTGTGCGTAAACATCTTGACGAGGCGCTCGGCGCGGATGCGCCGTTGCCGGTCTTCGAGGTCGAGCATCTGGCGACCGTCACGGGGTTGGTGCGCGCGGGCCTTGGGGTGTCGGTCGTGCCCGCCATGACGCTTTTTCATTTCCGCAGTGACGACCTGCGCATCGTCCCGCTGGCGGGCCGCGCGTTGACACGGCCACTGTATCTGGTGCGGCGTAAAGGCCGCAGCCTGTCGGTGGCGGCCCAGGCGCTGGTCGAATTGCTGATCGCCCATCGGGGCGATATCGGTGGCGCGGGAGATCGGCCCAGCACAAAAGATCAGCCTTAAGCCATCTTTACGGCGAACCGCTACTTTCGCAAACGTCTATTGCTGATTAAACTTCGATAGTTGTAGCTTCTATCCGTCACCAGAAGGATTCCGCCCATGAGCAAGCAAATCATTCATACCGACACCGCGCCCGCCGCCGTCGGCCCTTACTCGCAAGCGGTTGCCGTCAGCGGCACCAAGACTGTCTATCTCTCGGGCCAGATCGGCCTGGAGCCCGGCACCGGCGACCTGGTCTCTGAAAACTTCGACGCGCAGGTGCGTCAGGCGTTTGCCAACATGCAGGAAGTCATCAAGGCTGCAGGCGGCACGTTGGACAACGTGGTCAAGCTCACGCTTTTCTTGACCGACCTGGGCAAGTTCACGGCAGCCAATGCCATCATGGCCGAGATCATCCCCCAGCCGTTCCCCGCGCGCTCCACCATCGGCGTGGCCAGCCTGCCCAAGGGAGCCCAGTTCGAAGTCGAAGCCATCCTGGTCCTGTAAGACGCGCCCGGACGTTTCATTCCAGGGGTTCGTTTCGACATGCCGGCCGCGGCCGTGGCCTCCAAGCGTACCGGCGCCGACAAGAACGGCGCCGGCAAACCGATGACAGATACGGAGCGCAAGCTTCGTAACCTGGGCTTGGTCCTGCCCGAGGATTTCGTCCTTCATCTGCCGCTGCGCTACGAGGACGAAACGCGCGTCATCCCCATCAATTCCCTTCGTCCCGGCTTTGCGGGCCAGGTCGAAGGCGAGATCACCAAGTCCGAAGTCCTGTATCGGCCCCGCCGCCAGCTCACCGCCACATTGGCGGACGACAGCGGCGAATTGCAATTGCGCTGGTTGAACTTCTATCCCAGCCAGCAGAAACAAGTCACCGTGGGCAAGCGGCTGCGCGCCCGCGGCGAAGTGCGCGGTGGCCTCTTCGGCCGCGAGATGGTGCATCCACGGCTGACCAATGCGGATTCACCGCTGCCAACCGCGCTCACGCCCGTCTACCCCACCACCGAAGGATTGCCCCAGCCCGCGTTGCGGCGTGCCATTGCGCAGGCGCTGGATCGCGCGGACCTGTCCGACACGCTGCCCGACGAGGCGCGCGCCCGGTACGACCTGCCACCCTTCGAACCAGCCATCCGTGCCTTGCACACCCCGGCGCAGGGCGAGTCCGAGCAGGCGCTGCTCGATCGCGTGCACCCGGCGTGGCGGCGGATCAAGTTCGACGAATTGCTTGCGCAGCAGCTGTCCCTGGCCGCCGCTCGCGCGGCGCGCCGCATCAAGGAAGCCGAATCGCTGCCGGCCCAGAATGGGGCAGGCGGCCTCGTCGCCCGGCTGTATGAAAATTTGCCGTTCAAGCTGACGGGCGCGCAACAGCGTGTCGTGCAGGAGATATCCGCCGATCTCGCCAAGCCTTATCCCATGCATCGCCTGTTGCAGGGCGACGTTGGTAGCGGCAAGACCGTCGTGGCGGCCATCGCGGCGGCCCAGGCGATCGCAGGCGGTGCGCAGGTCGCGTTGATGGCGCCCACGGAAATCCTGGCCGAACAGCACTTTCGCAAGCTGGTGTCCTGGCTGCAGCCGTTGGGTGTGAATGTCACATGGTTGAGCGGCAGCCTTACCGCCAAGGCCCGGCGCGAAGCCGCGGCAGCCGCCGCCGACGGCAGCGTGCAGCTTGTCGTGGGCACCCAGGCGTTGATCCAGGACCATGTGGAATTTCACCGGCTGGGCCTGTCCATCGTGGACGAACAGCATCGCTTCGGAGTGGGCCAGCGGCTCGCGCTGACGCGCAAGGGCGAGACCGTGCGTGGCCGCATCGTGCCGCACCAGCTCAACATGAGCGCGACGCCCATTCCGCGCACGCTTGCCATGACCTTCTTCGCGGACCTGGACGTATCGGTCATCGACGAGCTGCCGCCCGGCCGTAGTCCCGTGGTGACCAAGCTGGTCTCCGACGCGCGCCGGGAAGAGGTCATTGCCCATATCGCGCAGGCCGCCCGCGGCGGGCAGCAGGCCTATTGGGTCTGTCCGCTGGTCGAGGAAAGCGAGGCCCTTGAACTGCAGACCGCCGTCGATACTTACGAAGGCATGCGGACCGACCTGCCGGACCTGCGTATAGGCCTGGTGCATGGGCGCCTGCCGCAAGCCGAGAAGGCGGCCGTGATGCAGGCTTTCCGTGACGGCGCAATCGACCTGCTCGTTGCCACGACCGTCATTGAAGTCGGCGTGGACGTGCCGAACGCGTCGCTGATGGTGATCGAACATGCCGAGCGTTTTGGCCTTGCGCAGTTGCATCAGTTGCGCGGACGGGTGGGGCGGGGCACGGCCGAGTCCGTTTGCGTCCTGCTCTACCAGACGCCGCTCTCCCAGGTGGCCCGTGAACGCCTGCGCGCCATGTTCGAAACGTCCGACGGCTTCGAGATTGCCCGCCGCGACCTGGAACAGCGCGGCCCGGGCGAATTCCTGGGCACGCGCCAGTCCGGCATGGCGCTGCTGCGCTTTGCCGACCTGGAGACCGACGCGGCAATTGCCGAAGACGCGCGCGACGCCGCCGTGTGGCTGCGCAACGAGCATCCCGCCGCCGTCGAGGCGCATCTGGCCCGCTGGATGCGCGGCCGCGAAGATTTCCTGCGGACCTGACATGCGGCCCGATACCCACCCTGAATCCTCAAGCGCCGGCCAAGGGGCCGGCGCGTAACCCCGGGGGCGTAGTCCACCATGACTCTCACCGAACTGAAGTACATCGTCGCCGTTGCCCGCGAGCGGCACTTTGGCCGCGCGGCCGAGGCCTGTTTCGTCAGCCAGCCGACGCTGTCCGTTGCCATCCGCAAGCTCGAGGACGAGCTGGGCGTGACGCTGTTCGAACGCGGCGGCTCCGAAGTCGGCGTAACGCCCATCGGACAACGCATCGTCGCGCAGGCGCAGAAGGTGCTCGAGGAAAGCGCCAGCATCAAGGAGATCGCCAGGCAGGGCCATGATCCGCTGGCCGGCCCGCTGCGCGTCGGCGTCATTCACACCATCGGGCCGTATCTGCTTCCCAAGCTGGTGCCGGTGCAGATCAGCCGCACACCGCAGATGCCGCTGCTGTTGCAAGAGAACTTCACCGTCCGCCTCGTGGAACTGCTGCGCCAGGGCGAGATCGACTGCGCCATCATGGCCTTGCCGCTGCCCGAAGCCGGCCTGGTCATGCAGCCGCTCTACGACGAGCCCTTCGTGGTGGCCATGCCCAACGACCACGAACTGGCCCAGCGCAAGGCCATCGACGCACAGGACTTGAAGCAGCAGACCATGCTGCTGCTGGGCAGCGGCCATTGTTTCCGCGATCAGGTCCTTGAGGTCTGTCCCGAGCTGTCGCGCTTTTCGGCCGCCAGCGACGGCATCCAGCGCACCTTCGAAGGCTCTTCGCTGGAAACCATTCGCCACATGGTCGCGGCCGGCATCGGCGTCACCGTCCTGCCGGTCACCGCCGTGCCCGAGCACCCGCCTGCAAACAGCCTCTTACGCTATCTGCCTTTTGAAGGTCACGTGCCCGAGCGCCGCGTGGTGCTCGCGTGGCGCCGCAGCTTCCCGCGCCTCGCCGCCATCGAGGCGCTGGCGCAGGCGGTGTATGAGTGCGAGCTGCCGGGCGTGAAGATGCTGGTCGGCGAAGCCGCGGCGGTGCAGGATTGATTGACGACGTTTGGAAAGGCGCATGAGCTTTCGCACGAGGCGTCCAGTCGCGGATGCTCTTGAGCCGCGTCAAACGGTCGCAGGCCATAACGGGAACGGCGCGGCCGCAACCCCCGTTCTGTCGTGTTTGCAGTGGTATTCTTATTTCCGCCTTTTTCCATAGGAGCTAGCAATGGCCAAGTCCACCAAGAAGACCTCGAGCGTTCCGCGCATCAACATCGGCATTTCGGACAAGGACCGCGCCGCGGTTGCCGGCGAACTGTCCAAGTTGCTGGCCGATTCGTACACGCTGTACCTGATGACGCACAACTTCCACTGGAACGTCACGGGGCCCATGTTCAACACGCTGCATCAAATGTTCATGACGCAGTACACCGAAGAATGGAATGCGTTGGACAGCGTCGCCGAACGCATCCGCGCCCTGGGTCACTACGCGCCGGGCACGTACCGCGAATACGCCAAGCTGTCGTCGATCGCCGAGCCGGAATCGGTGCCGGACGCGCTGGAAATGGTGCGCCTGCTGGTCGACGGCAATGAATCGGTCGCCAAGACCGCGCGCGCCGCCTTCGAAAAGGCCGACGCCGCCAACGACCAGCCCACGGCCGACCTGCTGACGCAGCGTCTGGACGTGCATGAAAAGAATGCGTGGATGCTGCGCAGCCTGTTGCAGTAATCGGAATCGCCGCTGCCCCGTCAGGGAAGCGGCCGATTCCTCCTAATCCAAGCACGATGGCCGCCGAGATGGGCGGCCATTTTTCTTTTCTGGGAAGCCTGTTCTACAAGTCGCACACCGGAATCGGCGGTATGCGCTTGGCCGGCGGGGGAATCCGCCAGGATGCTCTTCTTCTCAATGCACCCAGCAGTTTCAGCCCCTGCGGCCAATCGTCCAATCCGCTTTCGGCATTGATATGCCCCGCGCCGGATATCACGACCACGCGGCTGCCCCAGTCCGCCGCAAAGGCGCGCGCGCGTTCCAGCGCGCAATAGGGGTCGTTGTCGCTCGCGACGACGACGCTTTGGAAGGGTAGCGGTTGGCGCAAGATGGGGGCAAAGCCGCGCAGGCATTCCGGCGTGTCGGGCCGTTCGACGTCGGCGGGCGCGACGAGCAGCGCGCCGGCGACCTTGGCGCGCAAAGGTACCGGCAGGGAGGCGCTGATCAGGCAGCCCAGACTGTGCGCCACGAGCAGGACCGGATTGCGGGCGTCGTCGACTTCGGCCGTGAGCCGGGATATCCACTCGCCCGCGCGCGGGTTCTCCCAGTCGTGCTGGTCGATACGCCGGGCGTTGGGCAACATGGCCTGCCACCGGGATTGCCAGTGATCGGGGCCGGAGTTTTTCCAGCCCGGGACGATTATCGGTTGGAGTCTCATGCGGCACATGATGCCGCCGCGCTTTAGTAACTCAAACGAATTAATGGTCTTTTGCATATACGGCGTTTGGAATAAGGCGGGGCTGCCCAAACCATGCCGCAGTGCACCACAAAACCCCGGAAAACCCTGCGCAAAGCGGACTAAAAGCCGTGATATTTCAGTGTATGCTTGCCGTGCAAATGCACCGCCAACGGGCATGACATCTACGTTATCCGGCCGTCAGCCCGTTGATGGATCAACGATTAAAAGTCATTCGAGGAGTCCACTCATGAAGCCAGTTTTCCGTCTGACCCCGGTCATCGCAGCGCTGGGCGTCGCCGCTGGTTTGACGTTTGGGGCGGCCGCGCAAGCGCAGACCATCAAGATCGGCGTCGTCGGCCCCACCACCGGCGCGGTCACGCAGTACGGCGATATGGTCCGTGAAGGGGTTGATACCGCGGTCGAGCGAATCAACGCCGCCGGCGGCATCAACGGCAAGAAGCTGGAGACCGTGGTGATCGACGATGGCTGCGAACCCAAGCAGGGTCCCAACGCCGCCAACCGCGTCGTCAACAGCAAGATCGGTTTCGTCGTGGGCCACGTGTGCTCGGGCGCCACGATCGCCGCCGCGGACATCTACAACAATGAAGGCGTGGTCATGGTCACGCCGTCGGCCACGTCGCCGGCCCTGACCGACGGCAAGAACTACGAGTTCATCTTCCGC
>DALZRX010000023.1:11716-13292 GCA_032015805.1 Achromobacter sp. | reverse complement strand
CGGCGGCTACCACCCTGAAATGGGCCTGCTGCTGCGCCAGGCGGCCGAGCAGGGTGTGAAGGCCAAGTGGATGGGTCCGGAAGGCACGGGCAACCCTGACATCAACGCCATCGCGGGTGATGCCGTCGAAGGCATGCTGCTGACGCTGCCCGCCGACTTCACGCAGAACGCCGCCAACGCCGACATCGTCAAGGCGTTCCAGGCGAAGAAGCGCAATCCCGGCGGCGCGTTCCAGATGACCGCCTACGCGGCCACCCAGGTCATCGCGGATGGCATCAAGGGTGCGGGTTCCGACGATCCGACCAAGGTTGCCAAATACCTGCATGCCAATTCCTTCGACACCCCGATCGGCAAGGTGTCGTGGAACAAGCAGGGCGACTTGACGAACTTCGAGTTCGACGTGTTCACCTGGCACAAGGACGGCTCCAAGACCGTCTACAAGTAAAGCGTTGCGTGGCGGGGCCGCTCTGCGGCTCGCCACAAGCACACGGCGCTTTTCCGGCGCCGTAAAAAAACCGGGCCGCAAGCTGAATGCTTGCGGCCCGGTTTTTTATCGTGGGACAAGAGGCTTGTCCCGTTTGCGGCTTACACGCCCTGGACGCGGCGGCCGGTGTCGGCCTCGAACCAGTGCAGCGGATGACGGCCGTCCGGACCGACGTTGACGCGGATGCCAACCTTGGCGGAGGACTCGGAAAGCTGGCGCGTCGTGCAGCGCACGACCAGCGTGCTCTTGCCGCAGCGGCAATGCACGAGCTGTTCGGAGCCCAGCGTCTCGACCATCTCGACTTCGGCGGGGATGCCCTGGGTGTTGAGCAGCATGTGCTCGGGACGCATGCCCATGATGACCTTGCGGCCGCGCACCTGCGCAGGCACCTGCAGCGGCGAGATCTCGAGCTGGTTGCCGTCGGCGCTCTGAACCGTGCCGTCGCCGGCCACCTGGACTTCCATGAGGTTCATGGGGGGCGACCCGATGAAGCCGGCCACGAACGTGGAGGCGGGCTTTTCAAAGACTTCCATGGGGGTGCCGATCTGCTCGGGAACGCCCTGGTACATGACGATCATGCGGTGCGCCAGCGTCATGGCTTCGACCTGATCGTGCGTCACGTACAGGCTGGTGGTGCCCAGGCGGCGATGCAGTTTCATGATTTCGAGGCGCATCGCCACGCGCAGCTTGGCGTCCAGGTTCGACAAGGGTTCGTCGAAGAGGAACACCTTGGGTTCGCGCACGATGGCACGGCCCATGGCGACGCGCTGGCGCTGGCCGCCGGAAAGCGCGCGCGGACGGCGATCGAGCAGGTGGCTGAGTTCCAGGATCTGCGCGGCGGCGTCGACGCGCTTCTTGATTTCGTCCTTGGAGAACTTGCGGATCTTCAAGCCATAGGCCATGTTTTCAAACACGGTCATGTGCGGGTAGAGCGCGTAGTTCTGGAACACCATGGCGATGTCGCGCTCGGCGGGTTCCAGGGTGTTGACGACCTTGTCGTCGATGACGATATCGCCGGCGGTCACGGTTTCCAGGCCGGCGACCATGCGCATCAGCGTGGACTTGCCGCAGCCCGAGGGGCCGACGATGACG
>DALZRX010000023.1:10912-11706 GCA_032015805.1 Achromobacter sp. | reverse complement strand
GCTGATCATCCGCTTGATGCCGATGACGACGGGGTACATGTCTTCCTGCGTGGTGACCAGCAGCGGCCACAGGTATTGGTTCCACCCGTAGATGAACTGGATCACGAACAGCGCGGCGATGCTGGTCTTGGACAAGGGCAGCAGCACGTCGAGGAAGAAACGCACCGGACCTGCGCCGTCGATGCGCGCGGCCTCGATCAGCTCGTCCGGCACCGTCAGGAAGAACTGGCGGAACAGGAATGTCGCAGTGGCCGACGCGATCAGCGGCAGCGTCAGGCCCGCATAGCTGTTGAGCAGGCCCAGATCGGCCACGACCTTGTAGGTGGGGGCGATGCGGACTTCAACGGGCAGCATGAGCGTGACGAAGATCATCCAGAAAAAGAACATGCGGCCCGGAAAGCGGAAGTACACGACCGCGAAGGCAGACAGCAGCGAGATCGCGATCTTGCCGATCGAGATCGCCAGCGCCATGATCAGGCTGACGTACATCATGCGGCCGACGGGGGCGCCCGACGAGCCGCCCGACGATCCGCCGAACAGGGCTTGCATGTAGTTGTCCACGAAATGCGGACCGGGAATCAGGGACATCGGCGCCTGAGCGACTTCCTGCGCGGTCTGGGTGGACGCGACGAAAGTGACGTAAAGCGGAAATGCCACCATCGCCACGCCGCAGAGCAGAATGACGTGGGCCAGAATATCCAGCCAGGGACGGCGTTCAACCATTGTTATCAGCCTCGAACAAAATCAATACTGCACTTTGCGGTCGACGTAGCGGAACTGCACGACCGTCAAGG
>DALZRX010000023.1:8939-10902 GCA_032015805.1 Achromobacter sp. | reverse complement strand
GGTCCAGGCCGCGGAAGCCGTCGCTGTACACCTTGTAGACCAGGATCGAGGTCGCCGTGCCCGGGCCGCCTTGCGTCGTCGTATCGATGACGGCGAAGGTGTCGAAGAACGCGTAGATGATGTTGACCACCAGCAGGAAGAACGTGGTGGGCGACAACAGCGGGAAGACGATGGTCCAGAAGCGGCGCGCGGGGCTGGCGCCGTCGATGGCGGCGGCTTCGATCAGCGAGCGCGGGATCGATTGCAGGCCGGCCAGGAAGAAAAGGAAGTTGTACGAAACCTGTTTCCAGACGGCGGCGACGATCACCAGGGTCATGGCCTGGTTGCCGTCCAGGCGGGGGTTCCAATCGACGCCCGACTTGCGCAGGGCCACGGCCAGGATGCCGACAGAGGGCGAGAACAGGAACAGCCACAGCACGCCGACCACGGCGGGCGCCACGGCATACGGCCAGATGAGCAGGGTCTTGTAGAGTCCGGCGCCGCGGATCACGCGGTCGGCCATCACGGCCAGCACCAGCGACACGCCAAGGCCAACACCGGCCACCAGCACCGAGAACACGGCGGTGACGCGGAAGGAATCGAGGTAGCTCTCTTGCGAGAACAGATCCATGAAGTTGTCCAGGCCTACGAACTGCGAGGACAGGCCGAAGGGATCTTCAAGGCGCAGGGACTGCCACATGGCTTGTCCGGCGGGCAGGAAGAAGAACACCACGGTAATGATCAGCTGCGGCAGAAGCAGCAGATAGGGCAAGGTCTTGTGCCCGAATACAACGCGTTTTTCCATAGGGGGAACCCAAGGTACAGAAAAGCGGCGGTTGAAATAACCGCCGCCTGAAACCGCCAACGCGCGTGCCGCGCTTGGCGCCCGGAGCCCGAAAGCACCGGCACTCATAAAAACACGATAGGCTTAAAGCCCTAAAAAAACCAGGGCTTTAAGCCTTATAAGTCCTTGTCGCAACATGGAAAATTGCGATTGACAAGGCAGCGTTCAAGTCGCGCGAAAGGGCGTTACTTTACACTCTTCTCGAACTTTTCCAGCAGCTCGTTGCCGCGCTTGACGATGTTCTCGGCGCCGTCCTTGGGAGCAACCTTGCCGGAGACGATGCGTTCGATCTCAGCGTCCTCGATCTCGCGGATTTGCGGCAGGAAGCCCAGGCGAAGGCCGCGCGATTGAGCGGTGGTTTCGACGTTGAGCTGCTTCACGCCGACTTCGGTGCCGGGGTTCTTGTCGTAGAAACCTTCTTTCTTGGTCAGCTCGTACGCAGCCTTGGTGACGGGCACGTAGCCGGTCTGCTGGTGCCAGCGGGCGGCGATTTCGGGGCTGGCCAGGAACTTGAAGAACGCGGTCACGCCCTTGTAGGTTTCGGGCTTCTTGTTGGCGAAGACCCACAGCGAGGCGCCACCGATGATGGTGTTCTGCGGGGCGCCTTGCACGTCGGCGTAGTAGGGCAGCGTCGAGGTGCCGAATTCGAACTTGGCGTTCTTGGCGATGTTGGCGCGCAGGCCGGACGAGCCGGTGATCATGGCGCACTTGCCGCTGATGAAGAGCGAGTTGGGCTCGTCGCCACGGCCGCCGTACATGAAGATGCCTTCCTTGCCGAGCTTGGCGAGGTTTTCAAGGTGGCGCACGTGCAGCGGGGTGTTGATGGCGATGCGCGCATCCAGGCCACCGAAGCCGTTGTCCTTGGTGGCGTACGGCACGTTATGCCAGGCCGAGAAGGTCTCGAGCTGGGTCCACGACGGCCACGACGTGGTGTAGCCGCATTCTTGCCCAGCGGCCTTCAGCTTCTGGCCGGCGGCGGCCAGTTCTTCCCAGGTCTTGGGGGGATTGTCGGCGTCCAGGCCAGCCTTCTTGAAGGCGTCCTTGTTGTAGTAGAAGACGACGGTCGAGCTGTTGAAGGGCATCGAGACCAGCTTGCCGTCGGCCGACGAGTAGTAGCCGGCCACGGCGCCGATGAATTCC
>DALZRX010000023.1:0-8929 GCA_032015805.1 Achromobacter sp. | reverse complement strand
CACCGGCTTGATGGCGCCCTTGGCGTACATCATGGTGGCGGTGCCGACTTCGAAGACCTGCAGGATGTCCGGCGCGTTGCCGGCGCGGAACGCGGCGATGCCGGCGTTCATGGATTCACCGTAGTTGCCTTTGTAGATCGCCTTGACCTGGTAGTCGGGGTTCTTCTTGTTGAATTCCTCGACCAGGCCGTTGACGCGGTCGCCCAGGGCGCCTTCCATCGAATGCCAGAACTGGATCTCGGTGGCTGCTTGCGCGGAAGCGCCGGCGAAAGCCGTCATGATGGCGGCAAAGGTCAGTGCAATACGATGGGATCGCATAAAAGGGTTCTCCAGTTGGGCGTGTTGCGAACGGGTTGTCCGGCCGCATGAAACACGACACCTTATGAATTGTTTGTGACAAAAGCGTGACTTTCACATCCCTACAATCGCCTGTCAAATTGCGCGTTTCAAGCGCGAACGAACATTTTGCAATTCGGGTCGCAGGGAGCCGACCGATTACAATCGCCGCCTATGAAAAACGAACTTTCGATTGCGTTCATCGGCGGTCGCTGCGGGGCGGCCGCGTCGACGTCACGACCAGCGGGCAAAGTATGCGCCGCCGGGGACGGTCATGTCATTGACATAAACCAGCATGGCCGCGGCGCCTTGCAAGGTTGCCGCGCGACCGGATCGCAAGTCGTCGGGGCGGTGTTGGTGCAGGCCGTCACAAGGGTGTTCGCAATGGCGACACGGAACATGCGAGGTGTTGTGGCTTCGACACGTCAAGGGCTGCCAGACAGCGCCGTGATGGTCCGCGGGGCCGCCAGACGCGGGCCTTTCGGGTGCGCGGAAGAGGTCGGCAAATGAAGACCGCCACCGCACCAGCCGCCGCATCAGTCGCCGCACTAGCCGCCGCACGCTTTCCCGCCATGACCCGCCGGCAGTTCGGCATTTCGGTGCTGTGCATGGTGGCCGTGGTGGTCGGCTCCAATATCCTGGTGCAGGTGCCGCTGAATGACTGGTTGACCTGGGGCGGGCTGTCCTATCCCGTGGCGTTCCTGGTCACGGACGTGCTGAATCGCCGCTTCGGCCCGGCCGCTGCGCGGCGCGTGGTGTGGTTTGGTTTTGCCGCCGCACTTGCGGTTTCGGTCTGGGTGGCGTCGCCTCGCATCGCACTGGCGTCGGGGCTGGCTTATATATGTGCGCAGCTCATCGACATCCAGGTGTTCGACCGGCTGCGCGACCAGCGTTGGTGGCGTGCGCCGCTGGCGTCGGGCGTGCTGGGCGCGATTCTGGATACGGCGGTGTTCTTCAGCGTGGCCTTTGCCGCCACGGGTGCGCCCTGGGTGACATGGATGCTGGGCGACCTGGCGATCAAGCTTGTGGTCAACATCAGCATGCTGGCGCCGTTCCGTGCATTGATGTGGAATCTGGCCAAGCCGGCGAACGCCTAGCGCCGTTCGCGCGACTGTTCGACGCATGCGCGCGTCCGACGCTGTTTTTCAGCGCGGGACGCGCGTTTTTTATTAATGCCGCGCGCATTATCAGACGGACCGCAGTAAGTCCTGCGTAAGTACTGTGTGTAAATGCGCGGCTAAACACTGTATTAATGCTTTTTCATATAAATCAGCAAGCATAAAACGCGGCGAAACACCAGCGAACAACGCAGGTGGAACGGCAATTTCTCCAACGAATTCACGGCACTACGCGCTCCATCCGTCACGATTAAAAGCCCCGCCTGAAATATTGGGGATTACACGCAGTGACAGTATGACGGCTTGCTTTCAGAATACCGGCCACACCGTGTTTTTGCCCAAGAAGCCGGCGACGGGCAATGCGGACGTAGGGGTACTCTCCCGATAAACCGCGTTGGACAGAGCCGCTCAAAACCTCGCTGGAGAACTCCGCATGAAGTTTCTGAATCGCCTTACCCCGGTAGCCATGGCGCTTGGGGCACTTGCCTTGGCTGGCGCCGCGCACGCCGCCGACACGATCAAGATCGGCATTCCCCAGCCCATGACCGGTCCCAACACGCAATACGGTGACCAGATTCAGGCCGGCGCGCTGACTGCCATCGAAACCATCAATGCCAAGGGCGGCGTCAAGGGCAAGAAGCTCGAGCCCATCCTGATCGACGACGGCTGCGAACCCAAGCAGGCCGTGCCCGCCGCCAACCGCGTGGTCAACTCCGGCGCCAAGTTCGCCGTGGCCCATGCGTGCTCGGGCGTGACGGTCGCCGCCGTGAAGGTCTACGAGGAAGAGGGCATTGTCGGCATCACCCCGGGCGCCACGTCGCCGCTGGTCACCGACACCATCAAGCCGCACTTCTTCTTCCGCACCATCGGCCGCGATGACCAGCAAGGTCCGTACGCCGCCGGCTATATCGCCAAAACCCTGAAGCCCAAGAAGGTCGCCGTCCTGCACGACAAGCAGACCTACGGTTCGGGCGTGGCCACGCAGGTCAAGGACGCGCTGGCCAAGGAAAACGTCAACGTCGCGCTGTTCGAAGGCATCAACGTCGGCGACAGCGACTACTCGGCCATCATCACCAAGCTGAAGTCCTCGGGCGTGGATCTGGTCTACTTCGGCGGCTACCACCCCGAGCTTGGCCTGCTGCTGCGCCAGGCGCGCGAACAAGGCCTGAAGGTCCAGTTCATGGGTCCGGAAGGCACGGCCAACCAGGATCTGGTGGCGATCGCCGGTCCGGCCATCGACGGGCTGCTGGTCACGCTGCCGGCCGACTTCACCAAGCTGCCGGGCAACGAGAGCATCGTCAAGGCCTTCAAGGACGCCAAGCGCGATCCGGACGGCGCCTTCCAGATGCCGGCCTACGCCGCGGTCCAGATCCTGGCCGACAGCATCAATGCCGTCGGTGAAGACCCGGCCAAGGTTGCCGACTACATGCACAAGACCACGTTCAACACCGGCATCGGCAAAGTCGAATACGATGCCAAGGGCGATCTGAAGGACTTTGAGTTCGCCGTCTATAAGTGGGACAAGGACGGAAAGAAGACCCAGCTGTAAACTCGCGATCCCGCCGGCGTGTTGCCGGCGTGTAGGGCCTGCCGTCTCCGTCTTGCCGAAATCCGCGTAGCGATGCGCCAAAAGCGCTGTGCGGCCGGCAAGGCGGCGACGACAGGCCCTTATAGAATACGCCCAGGTTTCCGGCTCCGGGTCTTTCCACCGGGGCCGGAACCATTTGGAGCAAGAGAATCATGTCTGACCTCATACCCCAACTTACCCAGCAATTCTTCAACGGATTGTCCCTGGGAGCGATCTACGCGCTGATCGCCATCGGCTACACAATGGTCTACGGCATCATCGGTATGATCAACTTCGCCCACGGCGAAATCTACATGATCGGCGCCTATGTGGGCCTGGTCACATTGACGGCCATCGGCACCAACAGCGGATTGCCGATGCCTTTCATCATCGCAACGATGCTGCTCGTGGCCATCGCCGTCACCGGCATCTATGGCTTCTCGGTCGAGCGTGTGGCCTACCGCCCCGTGCGCGGCAGCCCCCGCCTGGTTGCGCTGATTTCCGCCATCGGGATGTCGATCTTCCTGCAGAACTGGGTGGCCTTGGGCCAGGGCGCGCGCGACATGGCCGTGCCATCGCTGGTGTCGGGCGCCGTGCAGTTCCACATGGGAACCGATTTCGACGTGACGGTGCCGTATTCGCGCATCATGATCATCGTCGTGACGGTGGTGCTGATGATCGCGCTGACGCTTTTCATCAAGTATTCCCGCATGGGCCGCGCGTCCCGCGCGTGCTCGCAGGACATGCACATGGCCAATCTGCTGGGCATCGACACCAACCGCGTGATCTCGTTCACGTTCGTGATGGGTGCGATCCTGGCGGCGGTGGGCGGCGTGCTGATCGCCATCACCATCGGCAAGCTCAATCCCTTCATCGGCTTTTTGGCCGGCATCAAGGCCTTCACGGCGGCGGTGCTGGGCGGTATTGGCAGCATCCCCGGCGCGATGCTGGGCGGCGTGCTGCTGGGCCTGGCCGAGACCTTCGCGGCCGCCTATATATCGTCACAGTACAAGGACATCGTGGCGTTCTCGCTGCTGGTCCTGATTCTGCTGTTCCGTCCCACCGGGCTGCTGGGCAAACCTGAGGTGGAAAAAGTCTGATGTCGAAAAATAATCTTAAAAACGCCACGATGGCGGCCGTGCTCACGGCAGTCATCGTCACCCCGGTCTTCGGCCTGCAGCTGATCCGCCAGGGCGCGCGCACGTCGATGGAGTCGAACTGGTCCCTGGTGGTAATCGCCGCCGCGGTGGTGTTCTTCTTCCAGCTTCTGCGCCCCTGGATCGCGATTCCGTTCCGCAAGCTCAAGACCAGCCTGCCCACCTTGCCGTCCGCGCCGGCCAAGAACAACAAGGCGCTGATGCTGCTGTTCCTGGCCATCGCGGTGGTCTGGCCGTTCTTCGCGGGCCGCAGTTCGGTCGATATTGCAACGCTGGTGCTGATCTACGTGATGCTCGGCCTGGGGCTGAACATCGTGGTGGGCTTTGCGGGCCTCCTGGACCTGGGCTTCGTGGGCTTTTACGCCGTGGGCGCCTACACCTATGCCTTGCTGTACCACTGGGGCGGCTGGAGCTTCTGGGAAGCCTTGCCGTTCTCGGGGGCGATGGCCGCGCTGTTCGGCTTCGTGCTGGGCTTCCCGGTGCTGAGGTTGCGCGGCGATTACCTGGCCATCGTGACCTTGGGGTTCGGGGAAATGATCCGCCTCTTGCTGATCAACCTGAACACGCTGACGGGCGGCCCGGACGGTATTTCGGGAATTCCCAAGCCCACGTTTTTCGGGCTGGAAATGACCCGCCGTCCCAGCACGGAAGGGGGCACGACGTTCCATGAGTTCTTCGGGCTGACGTTCCAGAACCAGGACATGGTGATCTACCTTTACATGATGGCGCTGCTGTTGGCGCTGGCCACGCTGTTCGTCTCCACGCGCCTGATCCGCATGCCGGTTGGACGCGCCTGGGAAGCGCTGCGCGAAGACGAGATCGCATGCCGCTCGCTGGGCTTGAACCCCACGCGCATCAAGCTTTCCGCGTTCACGCTGGGCGCCATGTTCGCGGGCTTTGGCGGCGCGTTCTTCGCCGCGCGGCAGGGCATGGTGAATCCGGAGTCCTTTACCTTCATCGAATCCGCGCTGATCCTGGCGATCGTGGTGCTGGGCGGCATGGGCTCGCAGGTGGGCGTGATTCTCGCTGCCATCCTGCTGACCGTCCTGCCCGAAATTGCGCGCGAGTTCGCCGAGTACCGGATGCTGATGTTCGGTCTGGTGATGGTGTTGATGATGATGTGGCGTCCGCAGGGGTTGTTGCCCATGAAGCGTCCCCACGTGGAGCTGTCTAAATGAGTGAGGCATTGCTGAAAGTATCCGGACTCACCATGCGCTTCGGCGGCCTGCTGGCCGTCGATAGCGTGGCCTTCGAGGTGAAGTCCGACGAAGTGTTCGCCATCATCGGCCCCAACGGCGCGGGCAAGACCACGGTGTTCAACTGCGTGGGCGGGTTCTATGCCCCCACGGCGGGCGAAATCATCATGGACGGCAAGCCCATTACGGGCCTGCCCAGCCACAAGGTGGCGCGCCATGGCCTGGTGCGTACGTTCCAGAACGTGCGCCTGTTCAAACAGCTGACCGTGCTGGAGAACCTCCTGGTGGCGCAGCACACGCAGGTCGAAGCGCGGCTGCTGCCGGGCCTGCTCAAGCTCAAGGGCTACCGCCAGTCCGAAGCCGACGCGTTGTCGCGCGCGGCGCAGTGGCTGGATTTCATGGGCCTGCGCGAATTCGCCAACCGCGAAGCCGGCAACCTGGCCTACGGCCACCAGCGGCGCCTGGAGATCGCGCGCTGCATGATCACCAAGCCGCGGCTGCTGATGCTGGACGAACCGGCGGCAGGCTTGAATCCCCAGGAAAAGCGCGACCTGCAATCGCTGATCGACCAGCTCCGGCGCGAGTTCGGCGTCGCGGTGCTGCTGATCGAGCACGACATGAGCCTGATCATGGGCATTTCGGACCGCATTCTGGTCATGGAGCACGGCAAGCCCATCACGACCGGCACCCCCGACCAGGTGCGCAACGACGAGCGCGTCATCAAGGCGTACCTGGGGGAGGAATGATGCTTAAGCTGGAAAACATACACACCTACTACGGCGCCATCCAGGCGTTGAACGGCGTGTCGGTGGACGTGAACAAGGGCGAGATCGTCACGCTGATCGGCGCCAATGGCGCGGGCAAGACGACGCTGCTGATGACGGTCTGCGGCAACCCCCGGGCCCGCGAAGGCAAGATCACGTTCGAGGGCGAGGACATCACGCACAAGGACACGCACCACATCATGCGCAGTGGCATCGCCATTTCGCCTGAAGGCCGGCGCGTGTTCAAGGACCTGACCGTTGCCGAGAACCTGATGATGGGCGGCTTCTTCGCCAAGCGCGACGAGATCCAGGCCGGCATCGACCACGTCTACGGCCTGTTCCCGCGCTTGAAGGAACGCGCCAGCCAGCGCGCGGGCCTGATGTCGGGCGGCGAGCAGCAGATGCTGGCGATCGGCCGCGCGCTGATGACGCGTCCGCGCCTGTTGCTGCTGGATGAGCCCACGCTGGGTCTGGCGCCGCTGGTGATTGCGCAGATCTTCGACATCATTCGCGAGATCCGGGAGCAGGGAGTGACCGTGTTCCTGGTCGAGCAGAACGCGAACAAGGCGCTGGGCGTGGCGGACCGCGGCTACGTGCTGGAAAACGGCCGCGTGGTCCTGCAGGACACCGGCGCCAACCTGCTGGTCAACGACAAGGTCCGCAAGGCGTACCTGGGCGGTTGACCTCTTCCCCGCGAAGGAAGTGGGCGCATCGAGAGATGCGCCCTTTTTTTGCTTGAGCCGCTGCGACCCTCAAGCGGCAATCAATTGCTTGGGCTGGTCGGCCTGGTAATGCGCAATGGCTGCGCGAGCAAGCGCGTCGATGGAGTCGGTGAGCGTCACGCCCAGGCTGGGGCGCAGGGCGTGCGGCACCGCCAGCGGCAGTTCCGTGCAACCCAGCACCACGGCGTCCGCGCCGCGCGCCTTCAGGCGGGCGATGCATTCAGCGGCCGGGGCGAAGGCGTCTTCAAGCTGGTTACCCTTGACCGCGCGGATCGAGCCCATGCAGAAGCGTTCGACTTCGTCGTCGTCGGGCACGATGCACTCGTAGCCTTGGGCTTCAAGGTGTCGCTGATAAAGGCCGAGCTTGAGCGTGGCGGCAGTGCCCATCAGGCCGATGCGGCCGCTGGGCAGACCGAGCCGGCGCAGGTCTTCGATGACCGCCTGGATGATGTGCAGCACCGGCAATTGCGTGGACGCGGCGATCTCGTCGAACCACAGGTGGGCGGTATTGCACGGGATGGCGATGAGTTCAGCGCCGGCCTGTTCCAGGAAGCGCACGCCGTCGACCATGTGGGGCAGGGGATTCTCGCCGCCCGCCATGTAGGCGCTGGAACGGTCGGGAATGCGGGGGTCGTTGCGCAGCAAGGTGGGAATGTGTTGCTGGTCAACCGTGGCGGGCGTCAGCGCCGCCAGGCGGAGGGCAAAGGCCGCACCGGCCATGGGCCCCATTCCGCCCAATACACCCAGGTAGCAGCCCTGGGAAAACGTCTTCACTTTATGTACTCCGTGCTCATGCATCACCGGGCGTCAGGACATGGCCCGGGCGTTCGGCGCCCGTCCGTTCCCCGTCCCAGACCTGCCTGCCGTTGACCCACACGGCGTGGATGCCCCGGCTTGCCTGAATGGGCGCTGAAAAAGTGGCCGCGTCAGTGACGGTGGCGGGATCGAACAGCACCAGATCAGCATGATACCCCTCCCGGAGCAGGCCGCGCCCGGCAACGCCGTATTGCGCGGCGGCCAGACCGGTCATCTTGTGGATGGCGGACTCGAGCGACAACAGGTTCTGCTCGCGCACCATGGTCCGCAGCACGTTGGTGAAGGTGCCCCACTGGCGAGGGTGCGGATGCGGGTCGAAGGGCAGGCCGTCGGACCCGACCATGGTCAGCGGATGCGCGAAGATACGTTTGACGTCAGACGGGTCCATCAGGAAATAGATGGCGCCGGCCGGCGCCAGCCTGGCGACGGCGGCCTCGTCGTCCAGACCCAGTTCGGCCATCACTTCGCTGAAATCCCGGCCTGTTGCCTCGGGGTAGCCCTTGGACCACGTGATCATCGTGCGACTGGCCAAACGGGCGCGGTCGAGCCGCAGCATGGTCGACGTCGCAGGATAGGGATGGCAGTCCAGGCAGACGGGTTGTGAGGCGGCGGCGCGGTTGATTAGGTCCAGCGTTTCGCGCGTGCGGCCATGATTGCGTTCGCCCGCCAGCTTGTGATGGGAAAACACGACGCGGCAATCGATTTCGCGGCCGATGAGCAGCGCCTCTTCCATGGCGGGCACGATATGGTCGGCCTCGTCGCGCAGGTGTGTGGCGTAGATGCCCGCGCGGCCGCGCAGCGGTTGGCACACGTCGATGAGCTCGTCCGTGGGTGCGGCGCTGGCGGGCGGGTAGAAGGTGCCGGTGGACACCCCGAACGCGCCGGCGTCCAGCGCCTCTTGCATCAGGTCGCGCATGGCGGCGCGCTCCGACGCGGTTGCGGCGCGCGAGGTGTCGTCCATGACGGCGACGCGCAAGGTGGTGTGGCCCACCAGCGGAATCACGTTGACGGCGGCCGGCGTGTCGCGCAGGGCGTCCACCCAGGCCTGGAACGTGCCAAAGCGGAAAAGCTCTGGCGGACCCAGCAGGTCGAGCGGCTGCGGAATCTGCGTGCGCGCCAGGGGCGCGAGACTGATGCCGCAATTGCCGGTGACGACCGTGGTGATGCCTTGCGACACCTTGGGCAGCATGTCGGGATGCGCCAGCAGGTAGCCGTCGTCGTGGGTGTGCGAATCGATGAAGCCGGGCGCCAGG
>DALZRX010000022.1:13118-20531 GCA_032015805.1 Achromobacter sp. | reverse complement strand
AGGGCTTCATGATGGCCTTCCAGGCCGGCGGCCCGCACGCGCAGGACCGCGGCTTTGAGGCTGTGACCTACGCCTGGCAGGAAATGTCGCGCATTCCCGGCATCGCCGTCTGGGAGAAGCCGCAGGGCAAGAATGACCCCATCCGCATGGAAAAGCAGTTCACGATCGTGCCGCGCGGCGTCGCGCTGGTGATCGGCTGCTCGACCTTCCCGACGTGGAACGGCTATCCGGGCCTCTTCGCCAGCCTGGCGACGGGCAACACCGTCATCGTCAAACCGCACCCGGGCGCGATCCTGCCGCTGGCAATCACCGTGAAGGTGGCGCGCGAAGTGCTTCAGGAAGCGGGCTTTGATCCCGACGTGGTGCAACTGGCCGCCCACGAGGCGGGCGACGACACCGCGCAGAAGCTGGCGTTGGACCCGGCCGTCAAGATCGTCGACTTCACCGGCAGCACGGCCAACGGCAACTGGCTGGAAGACAACGCGCGCCAAGCGCAGGTCTACACCGAGAAGGCAGGCGTGAACCAGGTCATCATCGATTCGACGAGCGACCTGAAGGGCGTGGCCCGCAACCTGGCGTTCTCGCTGGCCCTGTATTCCGGCCAGATGTGCACCGCCCCGCAGAATATCTACGTGCCGCGCGACGGTATCAACACGCCGGAAGGCCGGATCAGTTTTGACGACGTGGCCGCCGCACTGGGCGTGGCGCTGGAAAAGGTCGGCGCCGATGCCGCCAAGGCCGTCGAACTGACGGGCGCCATCCAGAACGAAGGCATTGTCGAACGCATCGAAAAGGCACGTGCCCTGGGCCTGCCCGTCGTGGCGGACAGCAAGACGCTGGCGCATCCCCAATTCGAAAACGCCCGCGTCCGCACGCCGCTGTTGCTGCGCACCGAAGCCGGCAATGCGGCGCTCAGCCAGGAATGGTTCGGTCCCATCGCATTTGTGGTCGCGACCGACTCCACCGCCCACAGCATCCAGCTCGCGCGCGACAGCGTCATCGAGCACGGCGCGCTGTCCCTGTCCGCCTACACGACGGACGAGCGTGTGGCCGAGCAGGTCCAGGACGCCGCGGAAGTGTCGGGCGTGTCGCTCTCGCTGAACCTGACCGGCGCGGTGTTCGTCAACCAGACCGCCGCCTTCAGCGACTTCCACGGCACCGGCGCCAATCCGGCCGCCAATGCCGCGCTGTCGGACACGGCGTTCGTCTCGAACCGCTTCCGCGTGGTGCAAACCCGCCGTCACATCTGAGCCGGGCGATCGCACATGAGCTACCAGGATATCCAATTCGACCTGTCCGGCGGCATCGCGCGCCTGACCCTGAACCGCCCGGACAAGCTGAACAGCTTCACGGCCAACATGCACGCGGAAGTGGCTGACGCGCTGACCCGCATCGAAACCGAAGGCGCGCGTGTGCTGGTGCTGACCGGCGCGGGCCGCGGCTTCTGCGCCGGCCAGGACCTGAGCGAGCGCAAGCCCGCGCCCGACGGCACGCCGCCCGATCTGGGCGAGACCGTCGACAAGTTCTATGCGCCGCTGGTGCGCCGGCTGAACGCCTTGCCCATGCCGGTCGTGGTGGGCGTGAACGGCGTGGCAGCGGGCGCGGGGGCCAACCTGGCCTTTGCGGGCGACATCGTCATCGCCAAGGCGTCCGCCAACTTCATCCAGTCGTTCTGCCGCCTGGGCCTCATTCCGGACACCGGGGGCACGTTCGCGCTGCCCCGTTTGGTGGGGCGCGCCCGTGCCATGGGTCTGGCCTTGCTGGGCGACAAGCTGAGCGCCAAGCAGGCAGAGGAGTGGGGCCTTATCTGGCAATGCGTGGCCGACGAGGAATTCGACGCCACGTTGGAGCGCCTGGCCACGCATTTCGCGGCCGCGCCCACCAAGGGGCTGGCCTTCACCAAGCGCGCCTTGCAGGCCAGCCTGGGCAATGACCTTTCAACCCAGCTCGATCTGGAACGCGACATGATGCGCGAACTGGGCCGCAGCGCGGATTACGCCGAAGGCGTCGCCGCGTTCCTGGGCAAGCGCGAACCGCAGTTCAAGGGGCAATGATGAGCGTGCATGTTCCCCCCGTTGAAGTGCCGACGGACCCGCAGGAGCTGGCGCAGGCAGTGGGGTCGGTGATGTACGCCGGCGACGCGGCCACGCAGGGCCTGGACATGAAGGTCGAGGAAATGGCGCCCGGTTACGCGCGGCTGACCATGCGCATACGGCCGGACATGCTGAACGGCCACAAGACCTGCCATGGCGGCTTCATCTTCGCCCTGGCCGACAGCGCGTTTGCGTTCTCCTGCAATTCCCGCAACGTCAGTACCGTGGCGTCGGGTTGCACGATCGACTATCTGGCGCCGGGTTTCGAGGGCGACCTGCTGACCGCGGTGGCGCAAGAGCGGTCGCTGGCCGGCCGTACCGGCGTCTATGACGTCACCGTCACCAACCAGGACGGCCGCAACGTGGCGTTGTTCCGCGGCCGTTCCTATCGCATCAAGGGCCAGATTGTCGGCGCGCCCACGGACGCCTGACCGCATAGCCGAACCAAAGAGAAAACCACCGGCCGGTGAGCGTGCGGCACGAAGGCGCGCCGCCCTGGCCGGGGCAGAGAGAAATTCAGGAGAGACATCATCATGCCCAACACCATGAGCAAGCCGGGACTGGATCCTATCGAGCATGCCAGCCAGGACGAGCTGCGGGCGCTACAGCTCGAACGCTTGAAGTGGACCCTCAAGCACGCCTACGAAAACGTCCCGCATTACAAGAAGGCGTTCACCGAAGCCGGCGTGCATCCGGACGACCTGAAGCAGTTGTCCGATATTTCGAAGTTCCCGTTCACGACCAAGAAGGAACTGCGCGAGAACTATCCGTTCGGCATGTTCGCCGTGCCGCGCGAGCGCATTTCGCGCATTCACGCCTCCAGCGGCACGACCGGCAAGCCGACGGTGGTGGGCTATACCCAGGGCGATCTGGACAACTGGGCCAACCTGGTGGCGCGTTCCATCCGGGCTGCGGGCGGCAAGCCGGGCGATACGGTGCACGTGGCCTATGGCTACGGACTGTTCACGGGCGGCCTGGGCGCGCATTATGGGGCTGAGCGCCTTGGTTGCACGGTCATCCCGATGTCCGGCGGGCAGACCGAAAAGCAGGTGCAGTTGATCAACGATTTCCGTCCGGACATCATCATGGTCACGCCTTCCTATTTCTGCAACATTCTGGAAGAGCAGCGCCGCCAGGGCATCGACCCGCGTCAAAGCTCGCTGCGCATCGGGATCTTCGGGGCCGAGCCCTGGACGGGCCAGATGCGCGCCGACATCGAGGCCGAAGCGGGCATTGACGCCGTCGACATCTACGGCCTCTCAGAAGTGATGGGTCCGGGCGTGGCGAGCGAGTGCGTCGAGACGAAGGACGGTCCGGTGGTGTGGGAAGATCACTTCTACGCCGAGATCGTCAACCCCGACACCGGCGAACCGGTGGCCGAAGGCGAATCCGGCGAATTGGTGTTCACGTCGCTGACCAAGGAAGCGATGCCGATCGTGCGCTACCGCACGCGCGACCTGACCCGCCTCTTGCCGCCTACCGCGCGAAGCATGCGCCGCATCGGCAAGATCACCGGCCGCAGCGATGACATGCTGATCGTGCGTGGCGTGAACATGTTCCCCACGCAGGTGGAAGAGCTGGTCCTGAAGATCGCGCAACTCGCGCCGCACTACCAGCTTGTCCTGTCCCGCACGGGCAACATGGACGAACTGGAGATCCTGACGGAAGTGCGCCCAGAGTTCTCGGGCCTGTCCGACGCCGAACGCGTCAACCTGGGCAAGCAGTTGCAGCACGCGGTCAAGACGCATATCGGCGTCAGCGCGCGGATCCAGGTGTCGGATGCGGGCCACGTCGAGCGCACCCTGACGGGCAAGGCCCGCCGGGTGATCGACAAGCGACCCAAATAAGCACTGTCGCGCGGTGCACGCCGTGCGCAAAAAAAGGCAGCCAATCGGCTGCCTTTTATCATTTGCGCGCCTTCAGCGTGCCACGGTCCGCAAGATCCGCCGGTACCAGAAGTGCAGCAGGGCGGCCGACAGCGCCAGGCCGAACATGGCCATCAGCCACATGCTGCCGGCGCCTTGCGGCGAGCCCGGCACCAGCACGCCACGCAGTCCGTCCAGGCCGCCCTGGCCGGGCCCGAACCCGAACCACCAGCCGCCGACCAGGCCCACGCCGGCCAGCGCCACCGTTTGCAGGATGAGCGGCACGACGGCGATCTTGTAGGCGCGCAGCAGGTATGAGTTGATGCACTGCATCGAATCGAACAGATGGAACAGCGGCAGGACGGCAAGCAGCGTGGTCGCCACGGCGGCGACGGCGCCGTCGTCCGTGTACGCGGCCAGGATGAGCGGACGGCCGACGAGCAGCACCGCTGCCGTCAGCAGCGCGCCCATCAGGCCCAACACCAGGCCGGCCATGCCGGTGCGGTGGGCGTGCGCGTAGTTGCCCGCGCCGATGGCCTGCGCCGTCAGCGCGGCGGTGGCCACACCCAGCGCCATCGGCATCATGTAGCAGAGCGCGGCCAGGTTGGACATGATCTGATGACCGCCGGTCACGAAGGTGCCTTCGCGCGCGACCAGCAGCGCCATGAACGTGAATGCCGACACCTCGACCAGGTACGAGCCGCCCATCGGGATGCCCAGGCGCAGCAGTTCCTTCAACGACGTCCAGTCCGGCTTGCCGATGCGCAACTGGAAACGGCGGTAGTAGCGGTCGTGCGTGATCACCCACAGGCCCAGTCCCAGGCTCATCCAGGACACCACGGCCGTCGCCAGTCCTGCGCCGGCCGCGCCCATCGCGGGCACGCCCAGCTTGCCGTAGATGAAGATCCAGTTGAACAACGCCTTGAAGCCGATGATGGACAGGTTGATGGCCATGACGAGCTTGGGCCGCGACACCGCGGTGCCCAGGGCGTAGATGGTGCGGAACACCAGCGCGGCGGGCAGGGCCAGCACGAGCGCCTGCAGATAGGATGCAATGCGGTCGCGCACGCCGGGGGCGACATCGCCGGACATGAAGAGCCACATGTCCGGAAACAGCATCAGCACGGCGCCCACGACCGACAGGCCGAGCGCCAGCCATACGCCCTGGCCCCAGCCTCGCCCGACTTCAAGGTTGTTGCCGGCGCCGAACTGCTGCGCCAGGATCGGGATCAGCGCGTGCACGACGCCCATCAGGCCCACGAAGACCGTGATGTAGATGGAGGCGGATAGCGCCATCGCCGCGAGGTCGTCGGGGCTGGAATGGCCCGTCATGGCGGTGTCCAGCACGCCAAACGAAATGCTGGCCCACTGGCTGATCAGCACGGGCCAGGCTTGCTTGGCGATGCCGCGCAGGGTGGCGCCGAAGGTCATCGGCGCCGGGATGGCGGGGGTCATGGCCTGGCGCCGGTTCGCAACAGTCGGAAGACTTCGGAACGGTCGGCGCGGCGGCCGCCTTGCCAGAGGACGTCAGCGCCTTCGCTGTACGCGGCGGTGCCGTCGCGCAGGCTCTGGTTGGTGGTCTGTTGCAGGACCAGCGTGCAGCGCGTGTCGAACGGGAACGACAGGTTGTCGAAGATGAGGAACGAGGCGCGCTGGCCGCTTCCCAGGCTCAGGCCGCGGATGCACTCGCCCGGACGCTTGTGCTGCGCGATCGCCTGGGCCAGTTGGCCCGACACCGTGCGATAGCTGCGGGCGTAGTCCACGGCGGGTTGCCACAACAGCACCAGCAGGATCCAGGTCACGGTCAGGCCGCCGGCCGAGAGCACGGTGCCGCGCCAGAGCGCCTGCGGCCGCACGCGCAGCCGCCATACGACCAGGACGATCCAGACCAGGGTGAAGATCACAGCCAGGGTAAAGGCCACCCAGGAGATGACCGGCTCGTAGCCGGTGGTCTGGCGGGCGATGTTGCGGGATATCTGCGCGGGCCAATGGAAGTGCAGCGCCGCCCAGCCGAGCCAGGCCGTGGCCGCGGTCAGGGAAAAGCACATCACGGCAAACCAGTCGAGCGTGTTCACCACGCCGCGGCGCAGGGTCGGCAGCGAGAACGCGCCCAGCACGGCGCACGGCACCGCCAGCATCACGAATTCGGAATCGCTGGCCTCGTTCAGGAAGAACAGGATGAACGCCGAGCACGCCAGCAGCATCAGGGGCACCCAGATGTGGGGGGCGTAAATCCATGCGCGCCAACGCCAGATGGCCACAAGCGCCAGCGGCCAGGTCGGCCACAGGTACCACGGCAGATCGCGCAGCGTGCGCCCGGCGTCGTGCAGGCTAGGGAGGGCGAACGAGGACAGGTTCCACGCCTTCCAGTTGCGAACCCAGTATTCGCTGCCCTGGCTGGCGGGAATCCACCACGCCAGGATCAGCCCCGTGGCCAGCACCGCGGCCCACAGCATCCAGCGCTTGCACTTCCAGAGCTGGCTGCGCGGATAAAAGGCGAGCGCGGCGCCGACCATGATGGGCAGGGCGCCGACCCAGCCGCGCGTCAGGAAGCTGGCGGCCAGCGCGATGCCCAGCGTGGTGGAGCCGGTGACGGGGCGATCCACCGTGCGCGCCAGCGAATAGAACGCGAGCGCCTGGCAGGCCATGATCGCGGGCACGACAGTGGTTTCGTGCGTGCGCTGCAGGATGCCAACCGTGGCAAGCAGCAAAAGAAGGGCGGCGTCGGCCAGCATGCGGCCATAGTCGCGAGGTTCGGGTTCTCCGCCGAAGGGCAGCGCCAGCGGTTGGGCTTCCGCGCGGCGGCCGAGCAGATAGGTGCCGTACCAGACGCTGGAGGCGGTGATGCCGAACCACAGCAGGTTGGGCAGGCGGCCGGCGGTGATGTCGCCGATGAACGGGCCGAACAGCCAGATGCTGATCGCCCCCACCCACGTGATCAGCGGACCTTCCTCGGCGTGGGCCAGATGCCCCACCTGCGGCAGCAGCCAGGTCAGGCCGCCTTCGCGGATCGCGGTGATCATGGTCGCCAGCCCGACGGCGTCGTCGGTTTTCCACGGGTCGCGCATGAACAGCCCGGCCACGATATAGGCCAGGGACAGGCCCAGCAGGATGAGGCGGGGCAGTTTTGCGGTGGCTACCGACGTAAGCCGGGCCGGAGTGGAAATGGAAAGTGGGGACACGGGCGTTAATGTAACCGAGTGGTCGGGATGCGCCACCCCCTAGCCGGCATGCCGGGCGCCGAGGGGGGAAAAAAAAGCAGCCCGAAGGCTGCCTTTTTGCTGTGACTCCCGCAGGAGCAACAGGATCAGGAAGCGGACTTGACCGTGCCAGCCGTGCGGGCGAAGCGGGCGCGGAACTTTTCCACGCGGCCGGTTTCGACGATGCGGGTCTGGGCGCCAGTGTAGAACGGGTGCGATTCGGAGGTCACGTCGCACTTGAAGAGCGGGTACGTC
>DALZRX010000022.1:4583-13108 GCA_032015805.1 Achromobacter sp. | reverse complement strand
AAGACGACTTCGCGGTATTCGGGGTGAATGCCTTCTTTCATGGTGCTTTCCTAGACTCGGTCGAGTCTTTTTCAAGAGTTAGGGTCGCCAGCTAAAGCTGCCGGGGGATCGCTGCCAACGAATCGGCGCGCCAGGCGCTAGCCACGTATCCAAAAAGTAACCCCGAATTCTAGCATGTGATCCTGACCGCAGCCAGCCAAAATCGGGCGCCCGGACCTTCGTGCGGGCCGGGCGCCGAAGGTTCGGGCAGGCTTCAGAGCTCCGTGCGCAGCTTCCAGATTTCCGGAAACAGCACGACTTCCAGCATGCGCCGCAGGTAATCCACCCCCGATGTGCCACCCGTGCCCCGTTTGAAGCCAATGACGCGTTCGACGGTGGTTACGTGGCGAAAGCGCCACAATCGGAACGCATCCTCCAGGTCGGTCAGCTTTTCGCCCAACTGGTAGAGCGCCCAGTACCGGTCCGTGTCGCGGTAGACCGTCAGCCAGGCGGCTTCGACGCCGGCCGACGACTGGTAGGGCTGCGTCCAGTCGCGTTCCAGATGGTCCGCCGGAATATCCAGGCCGTGGCGCGCCAGCAGGCGCAGCGCCTCGTCGTACAGCGACGGGGCCTCGTAGGCGCTTTGCACCTGGGCCAGCAGGTCGGCGCGGTGCGAATGCGGCTTGAGCATCGCCGCGTTCTTGTTGCCCAGCAGGAATTCGACCTGGCGGTACTGATAGCTCTGAAAGCCGCTGGAGCGCGCCAGGTAGGGGCGCAGCGCGGAATATTCAGGCGGCGTCATGGTCGCCAGCACGTCCCAGGCGTGGACGAGCTGTTCCATGATCTTGCTGACGCGCGCCAGCATCTTGAAGGCGGGCTGCAACTGGTCGTTCGCCACGCTGGCGATCGCGGCCCGCAACTCGTGCAGCATCAGCTTCATCCACAGTTCGCTGGTCTGGTGCTGGATGATGAACAGCATCTCGTTGTGCTCGGGCGACAGCGGGTGCTGGGCGCCAAGCAGTTCGTCCAGATGCAGGTAGTCGCCGTAGGTCATGTCGCGCGTGAAATCGAGCTGCGCTTTTTCCTGGCGGACGATGTCCTCGGGGCGTTCGTTCTGGCTCATGCGTGGCCTCCGTGGCAGGGCGGGGCCGCGCGGCGGGCGGATGCGGGCAAGGCGCGCCAATGTGGCGCGAATGGGGTTTGCATGGTCAATTCTCCAATCGGGGCGGCTGCTATCGGGGCGGCCGCTCCCGGGCCTGCAGATCAGCCTACAGTTCGCGCAGGACCGCGCGGACGGGGCTGGCATCGGCCTGGACCAGCGCCAACGGCAAGGCGATCAACTCGTAATCGCCTTCCGGCACGTCGTCGAGCACCAGGTTCTCCAGTACCCGCATGTCGTGCCGCAAGATCGTATGGTGGCTGTCCAGGGTCTTGCTGGACGCGGGGTCGATGCTGGCGGTGTCCAGACCGATCAGCATGACGCCGCGTTCCGCCAGCCATTCGATCGTCTGGGGCGCGTAGGCGGAGAAGTCGTCCGTCCACCAGTCCTGCGCGGCGTGCTTGGCCGTGCGCACCAGCACGCGGGGCGGCAGGTTGCGCCCTGCATGGGCAAGGTGGTCGATCGTGATGAGCGGGCCGCAGTCGATCGCGTGGATCACGCGGCAGGGGCCGAGAAAGGGTTCAAGCGAGACCGCGCCGATGGCTGCGGCCCCATTTTGATAGTGAAGGGGCGCGTCGGCGTGCGCGCCAATATGCGGCGACAGCGTGATTTCGCTGACATTGACCGGACAGCCGGGCGTGAGCGACCACTTCCATTGCTGGCGGTACGGCGTGTCGCCCGGAAAAACGGGCGACGCCGTGGAGACGGGCGGGGAAATGTCCCACAGGCGTTTCATGGCAGGCAAGGAGGGGTCGCGAGGGCCGGAATTAGGTTAAGCCTAAAACAATATCGGCCGGTAGTCTAACGGAATTCCGGCGGGGGTTGCGGTCATAGGCAGCCCAGTTCAGCCAGTGACACCGCCGTGCCGCCTGCGACGATCAGGTGGTCCACCAGCCGGATGTCGACCAGCGCGAGTGCTTCCCTGAGGTGCCGCGTGAAACCGTGGTCGGCCGCGCTGGGCGAGGCCACGCCGGACGGGTGGTTATGGGCCACGATGAGGGCCGCCGCATGATGCCGCAGGGCTTCGCGCACGACCTCCCTGGGATAGACGGCTGCCTGCGACAGCGTGCCTCGCGCCAGCTCGCCGGTGGCGATGAGGCGCAGTTGCGAATCCAGGTAGAGCGCGATGCAGTGCTCCACCTGCCGATGGCTGAGCGCCGCCTTGCAATATTGTTTCACTCGGGTGGGGTGGTTCATGGTGGCGTCCCGGATAAGGTCTTCTTCCAGTGCCCGGCGGGCCAGTTCCAGCAAGGCCGCCAGGGTGCAGGCCTTGGAAGACCCCAGGCCGGCGACGGCCATCAGGTCCTCGGGAGAGGTGCTGAGCAGTCCGCGCAGGCCCCCGAACCGGTCCAGCAACTGGTGGCTCAGATCTACCACATTGAGCCCCGGAACGCCCGTGCGCAAGGCGACGGCAAGCAGTTCGGCGTCCTGGATCGATGCGACGCCGTGGCGCAACAGGCGCTCTCGGGGGCGGTCTTGTTTTGGCAGCCGGGCGGACAATTTCATAAGAGGCTCTAAAATCAGGGTTTACTCAAATACCCATACGGTGGCAGATCGTGAGCATCGCCTCTAATGAAGTGAACGTTTTGGTCCGTCCGGATTCCTACCTGACGCTGCATTACCGCATCTCGCTGGACTCGGGTCCGGGCGCCGGTTCCGTGTTTACCGACACCTTCGATGGCCGCCCCGGCACGTTGCAGATGGGCGGCGGCCAGTGGGCGCCCGGCCTTGAGGCGGCCTTGGTCGGCAGGGCTGAAGGCGACAAGTTCAGCGTCACCATCGAGCCGGCCGATGCCTATGGCGATCGCAACCCCGAGCTGATCCAGCGCGTGACGCGCGCCATGCTTGCCGAGCACGCCGGCGCCGACGCCACATTTGAGCCGGGCGACCTGGTTGAATTCACCGCGCCCAATGGTGGTCGCTATTCGGGCGTCCTCAAGGAAATCAACGACGAATCCGCGCTGTTCGATTTCAACCACCCGCTGGCGGGCATCCGCCTGAAGGTGGACGTCGCGCTGTTGGGGGTTCTTTGATGAGCCAGGCTGTCACCGCCTCCGACGCTGAAGTCCTGCTGGCGCAGCCGCGCGGCTTCTGTGCAGGCGTGGATCGCGCCATCGATATCGTCGAGCGGGCCATCGAACTGCACGGCGCGCCCATTTATGTGCGCCACGAGATCGTTCACAACCGCTACGTCGTCGAAGACCTGCGCGCCAAGGGCGCCATCTTCATCGACGAACTCGATGACGCGCCCGCGGGCGCCATCGTCGTTTTCTCGGCGCATGGCGTGTCCAAGGCCGTGCGCGCCGAAGCGGAGTCGCGCGGACTGCAGGTCTTCGACGCGACCTGCCCGCTGGTCACCAAGGTCCACATCGAAGTCGCGCGCATGCGTGCCGCCGGCCGCGAGATCATCATGATCGGCCACAAGGGGCATCCCGAGGTCGAGGGCACCCTGGGGCAGGCCCAGGGCGGCATGTACCTGGTGGAAACGGTAGAAGACGTGGCCGGCCTTCAGGTCACGGACCCCGAGAACCTGGCCTATGTCACGCAGACGACGCTGTCGGTCGACGACGCGGCCGCGGTGTCGCAGGCGCTCAAGGCGCGCTTCCCCAGCATTGCCGAGCCCAAGAAGAGCGACATTTGCTATGCCACGCAGAACCGTCAGGATGCGGTCAAGATCATGGCGCCGGAGTGCGATCTGGTGCTAGTCGTGGGTAGTCCGAACAGCTCGAATTCCAATCGCCTGCGTGAAGTCGCGGAACGCAAGGGCGTCGCGTCCTATCTCATCGATGGCGCGGACTCCATCGATCCGGCCTGGCTGGTCGGGCGCAAGCGCATTGGCGTGACCGCGGGCGCCTCGGCGCCGGAAGTGCTGGTGCAGCAGGTGATCGCGCGCGTCAAGGAACTGGGCGCCGTCTCGGTGCGCAAGATGCCGGGGCTGGAAGAGAACGTGGCATTCCCGCTTCCCAAGGGCCTGTCGCGCAAGGCGGCCAAGACCGAATCGCTGGAATGAACAAGCGCCGCCCATGCGGGCGGCGCCAAAAGAATACCGAGGAGACTTCATGCAGCTTTATAGCTACTTTCGCAGCTCGGCCGCGTACCGCGTGCGCATCGCCCTGAACTTGAAGGGCCTGCCCTACGACTACGTGCCCGTGCATCTCTTGAAGGAGGGCGGCCAGCAGCTCTCCGCCGACTACCGCAAGGTGAACCCGACGGCCCTGGTTCCCACGCTGGTCGATGGCGACGCGGTCATCGGCCAGTCGCTGGCCATCATCGAATACCTGGAAGAAACGCATCCCGCGACGCCGCTGCTGCCGGCGGACGCCATCGGCCGTGCCCGCGTGCGCGACCTGGCGCTGGGCATTGCCTGCGATACGCATCCGCTGAACAATCTGCGCGTCCTGAAGTACCTGAAGCACACGCTGGGGGTGGATGAAGCCGCCAAGACCGCCTGGTACCAGCACTGGGTCCATCAAGGGCTCGAAGCCCTGGAAGCCCAGCTCGCCAGCTCAAGCGCCACGGGCCAGTTCTGCCACGGCGACACGCCCACCATCGCGGACCTGTGCCTGGTGCCGCAAGTGGCGAATGCGCAGCGCTTCGAGTGTGACCTCTCGGCCATGCCCAATGTGCTGCGCATCGATGCGGCGTGCCGGGCGTTGCCGGCATTTGAAGCGGCCGCGCCGGGCAAGCAGCCCGACGCGGAGTGATGCAAAGGCGGGTCAGCCGATCTGCACCGGCACGAAGATCTTGTCTTCGCCCCGTTGCACCAGCAAGGCCACGGTCTTGCCCGCCTTGGACAACTCGGCCTTGACCTCGCCGATGTTGTGCACCGGCACGCCATTGAGCGAGAGCAGCACGTCGCCGGGCTGAATGCCAGCCTTGGCGGCGGGGCCAGCCGATCGCTCGATCAAGAGGCCTTCCGCACCGGACTCCTGTTGCTCCTGCGGATTGAGGGGGCGCAGCGCCAGGCCAAGCTGGCCGCGTTGCACTTCCTGGCCGTCCGCCGACGCCTGAGACTTGTCCTTGGGCACGCCGCCCAGGGTGGCAACCATCTCCTTCTGTCCGCCATTGCGCCACACGTCCAGCTTGATCTTCTCGCCGGGGGCGGCCATGGTGATCGTGGAGGCCAGGTCGCCCGAAGACACGATGGTCTTGCCGTCGATCTTGCGCACCACGTCGCCCGGCTGCAGGCCGGCCTTGTCGGCCGCGCTGGCCTTTTCGACGCTCGACACCAGCGCGCCCGACGGGGCATCCAGCTTGAACGAGTCGGCCAGATCCTGATTCACTTCCTGCACCGTCACACCCAGGCGCGCATGCTGCACCTTGCCGTGCTCCAGGATCTGGTCCTTGATCTTGTAGGCCAGATCGATGGGGATCGAGAACGACAGACCCTGGAAGCCGCCGGTGCGGCTATAGATCTGCGAGTTGATGCCCACGACTTCGCCGCGGTCGTTGAACAGCGGGCCGCCGGAGTTGCCGGGGTTCACGGCCACGTCGGTCTGGATGAACGGCACCGAGGTGTCGTCCGGCAGTGAGCGGCCCTTGGCGCTGACGATGCCGGCGGTGGCGGTGTTTTCCAGGCCGTAGGGCGAGCCGATGGCCAGCACCCATTCGCCCACCTGCAGATTGTTGACGTCACCCACCTTGACCACCGGAAGGTTCTTCGCCTCGATCTTGATGACGGCAACGTCGGTCTGCGGGTCGGCGCCCAGGACCTTGGCCTTGTACTCGCGGCGATCGGTCATCTTCACGGTCACTTCCTTGGCGTCCTGGACCACGTGTGCGTTGGTCAGGATGATGCCGTCCGCGCTGACGATGAAGCCCGAGCCTTCGCCGCGCATCGGCACTTCACGGGCCGGCGCGCGGCCGCGTGCACCGGGGACCTGGCCAAAGAACTGCGCGAACGGGTCGTCGCTTTCGGCGGCAGACACCTTGCGCGTGCCGCTCACGCTGATGTTGACGACGGCCGGGCCGGATTCGCGCGTGATCTGTGCAAAATTGGGCGGCACGGAAGCGCTGATCGGCTGGGATGCAGCGGCGGCAGCGGGGGCGTCGGCTGCCATCGAAACGCTGCCGGTCAAGGCGGTTGCGCCCGCGCCGCCAATTGCGCCGGCGGCCAGCAGCGCCATGACAAGGCGCGAGGGTTTGATTTGCGTGGTCTTCATGTCGGCTCCTGCGATCATGTTGGGAACATGGCGCTATCTTCGGGCCTGACACTTAGGTGAAACTTAAGCGGGAAAATCCACCCGCGCCCGCAAGCCTTGGCCGGCCGGCGCGTCTTCAAGCGTGATGGTTGCGCCGTGGCGGTCGGCGATGGTGCGGGCGATCGCCAGTCCCAGGCCGCTGCCATGCTCGGTATTGCCTTCGGCACGGTAGAAGCGGTCGAACACGCGTTCGCGCTCGTGGGCGGGGATGCCGGGCCCTTCATCATCAATCAGCAGCGAAACCCCGTGTGTCGCTTGATCCAGGCGCATGGCGACGCGGCCGCCGGCAGGGGAGTGCTTGATCGCATTGTCCAGCAGGTTGCGCACCAGCAGCACCAGGGCATCGCGATTGCCTTGCACCTGTGCTGCCGCGTCGCCATCAAGGGCGATATCGATCGATTTGGCGTTCGCCTCGGGCAGCGTCTCGGACAGGGCCTGACGCAGCACGTCGGCCAGATCCACGGGCGCCATGGGCGTCTGCTCCTGGGCGCCTTCCTGGCGTGCCATCGACAGCAGTTGCTCGACCAGACGTGTCGCACGGTCGATGCCGGCGGCCAGACGCTGTTCGGCCACCTGGCGGGCGTCGGCGTCTGCGGCGCGCTGCAACGCCTGCATCTGGAGGCGCAATGCCGCCAGCGGGGAGCGCAGCTCATGCGCCGCATCCCCCACGAACTGCTTTTGCTGGGCAAACGCGCCCCGCATGCGCTCGAGCAGCAGGTTCAGCTCGAGCACCAGCGGGCGAATTTCATCGGGCAGCCCGCGCACGCTGATGGGCGACAGGTCTTCGGGCTGGCGCGCCGCCACCTGGGCGCGCGCGCGCTTGACCGGGCGCAGCGACCAACTGACGACGCACCAGATGATCAGCATCAGCAGCGGCGCGGCCGCGGCGATCGGCGCCACGGTGCGTAGCGCAAGGGCGCTGGCCATGTTCTTGCGCACGCGCATGTCCTGGGCCACCTGGATCACCTGAAAGGGGGTGGCCAGCGAATACACGCGGTAGGTTTCGCCTTCGAGCCTGGCATCGGAAAATCCCAGCACGATCTGGCTGGGCAGGCGCACGCGGGAGCGTGAATTGAAGACGCGCAGGCCGTCCGGGGTCCAGATCTGGATGATGAGGTCATCGGCAACGGGTGAGCCGGCGCCTCGCGCATGTGTCGGCCCCGTGCTGAGCAGGCCGTCGCCGGTGCCCAGCGACAGGGCGGTGCGTTGCAGCAGCGAATCGAAGATGTCGTCAGCTTGCGCCAAGGTGCTGCGGTAGGCGATGGCGCCTTGCACCAGCGCGCCGACCGCGATGGCGGCCAGCAGAAAGAAAAGCAGCCGGGCTCTCAGCGAATAGCTAAGCGGAATGCTCATGTTTTGGGGATGACATAGCCGACGCCTCTGACGTGGGACCCAGTTTCTTGCGCAGGCCATGAATATAAACCTCAACGGCATTGCTGCTGATGCTGTCTTTCCAGCTGTAAAGCTTTTCCTCGAGCTGGGCGCGCGAAAAAATCATGCCGGGCCGCGCGATCAGCGGTTCCAGCACCGCCCATTCGCGGGCGGTCAACGCCACCGGCGCGCCGTCGACCATGGCGGCGTGCGACTGCGGGTCGATGGTGACGCCGTCGTGCTCGAAGATGGGCTCGGCGCGGCCGGCGCTGCGGCGGATCAGCGCTCGCATGCGCGCCAGCAGTTCGTCCACGTCATAGGGCTTGACGATGTAGTCGTCCGCGCCGGCGTCCAGCCCGGCGATGCGGTCGCTGACTGCGTCGCGCGCGGTGGCAATCAGCACCGGCGTACGGTCTTTGCGCGTGCGCATGTCCCGCAGCAGCGTCAGGCCGTCGCGCTTGGGCAGGCCCAGGTCGAGCAGGACAAGGTCATAGGGATCGGTGCGCAATGCAGAATCCGCCGCGCTGCCGTCCCTGACCCAATCGACGGCATAGTGTTCCGCGCGCAGGCAGTCCAATACGCTCTCGCCGATCATCATGTCGTCTTCCACGAGAAGAATGCGCATGGCTCTTTTCCGCTGGGGGTGGTCGAGGAAGTTGGACGCGCGCCGGGCGGCCCGAGTTCCCTGTCTGGGATGGGGCGTTTTTGGGAGGGGGGCGCGGAAATGAAAAAAGCAGCCCGAGAGGGCTGCTTTTTGGAAATCTGGTGCCGGCAATAGGAGTCGAACCTACGACCTTCGCATTACGAATGCGCTG
>DALZRX010000022.1:0-4569 GCA_032015805.1 Achromobacter sp. | reverse complement strand
CGACGGACTGTTAATCCGCAGGTCGCTGGTTCGAGCCCAGCTCGGGGAGCCAAAAGAATTTTGGGCCGCTCACGCAAGTGAGCGGCCCTTTTGGTTTTGGCTCGGGTTTTCGCTGCGGGATTTCGCGTGGCGGGCTTGTGCGTTGCGGGCTTTTTTCTTTGCAGGTTTTGCGCCGCAGGTTTTTGCGGCTGCGGGTTTTGCGGTTGCGAGTTTTGCGTCTGCGGCGCCGCCGCGTTCAAGAAGGGGTCGATCGGCATGAGCCACGATATGCACGTCGGAGAGCAGCGCGGCCGGGGCGCCATGGCCGCTCCCGACACCCGCGTCGGCGTCACGGTGATCTCCGGCTTCCTGGGAAGCGGAAAGACCTCGTTGCTCAACCGCCTGCTGCAGGAACCCGCCTATGCCGATGCGGTGGTGATCGTCAACGAATACGGCGATATTGGCGTCGACCACCATCTGGTGCGGCTGGCGCCGGACAATGTCGTGTTGGTCGAGGGCGGCTGCCTGTGCTGTGTCGTAAGCGGATCGGTGGTCGACACGTTGCGTGAGCTTTTCATGCTGGCCCTGGGACGCAAGATCAAGCCGTTCCGGCACGTCATCATCGAGACCAGCGGCCTGGCGGATCCGGCACCCGTTCTCTTTACCCTGAAGCACGACCGGTTCCTGGCCGAGCGGTACGTATACCGCGGCGCCATCGTCGTGGTGTCGGCGACGCACGGCGCGGCGCAACTGGATGCGCAGCCCGAGGCGGCCCGGCAGCTGGCGCTTGCCGATACGGTCGTGATCAGCAAGTCCGATCTTGGCGGTGCGGCGCAGCTGCGCGATGTCGAGCAGGCAATTGTCGCCGTCAATCCGGGCGCACGGCGCTGCGTGCAACGCCCGGACGAGCCGCTCTGCGCCGCGCTGCGCGAGGTGCCGGACCTGCTTGCGCGGCGGGATGGGGTGGTCACCGCAAAGTGGCTAAAGGCTTTCTCTGGGCCCGCTGCATCACGGCATTCCGACGTGAGCAGTTTTTCGCTCACGCTCGAGGTCCCTCCTGGCCGGCCGGCGTTTCTGGCGGGTATCGCGCGGATCCAGGAGCGCTACGGGCAGGGTGTGCTGAGGATGAAGGGTCTGGTCTGCCTTGAAGGCGAATCCCTGCCGTGCGAAGTGCATGGGGTGCATGGCCAGCTCTATCCATTGCAGCCCTTGAACGGTTGGCCGGACGATGTGCGCGACTCGCGGCTGGTGTTCATCCTTCGCGGCCTGGGCGCAGCGGAAGTGGTTGCCGCGGTGCGCGAGGCGCTTGGCCAGCCGCCTGCCTGATCCCGAAGGACCCGGTTTCATTGATCGATATTCCGTTGCTGATGCTGCACGGAAATACGGTATAACCGGTACGGTCTGATGCACGAGCCGAGACAATCATGGATCGACTGAAAGCGATGCAGGTGTTCGTCGAGGTCGCCGACCGGGGTAGCCTGTCGGCGGCTGCTGTTCATCTGGACATGTCGCGCGCCATGGTGTCTCGTTATCTGGCCGAGATGGAGCAATGGGTTGGCGTGCGGCTATTGCATCGCACCACGCGTCGCCTGAGCCTTACGCCGGCCGGCGCCGAAACCCTGCCGCGCTGCCGGCAGATGCTGGATATGGTCGGCGACCTGCATAGCGCAGTCGCCACGCCCGAGGATACGCCGCGGGGGTTGCTGCGGATTACCACCAGCATGTCTTTTGGGGCCCGGCATCTGGCGCCCGCCGTCACCGACTACGTCAAGCGGCATCCGGGCACTTCCGTGGATTTGATGCTGGTGGAGCGTGCGGTCAACCTGGTGGAAGAGCGCGTCGACCTGGCTGTGCGCATCACCAACGATCTGGATCCCAATCTGATCGCCCGCAAGCTGGCGGTGTGCCGCTCGGTCGTTTGCGCGTCTCCGGATTACCTGGCGCGCGAGGGCGTGCCGGCGCGCCTGGAAGACCTGTCGTTGCGCAACTGCCTGACCCATTCCTATTTCGGCAAGAGCCTGTGGCGTTTCGAGCGCGATGGCGAGCCGGTCGACGTGCCCGTGGGCGGAAGCATCAGCGCCAACGAAGTGTCGGTTTTGTCCAGTGCTGCGGTGGAGAGTGCCGGCATCGCCATGTTGCCCACTTACTACGCGGCCGAACACATCGCCTCCGGCAAACTGCAGGTCATTCTGCCTCAGTGCAAACCACAGGAGCTGGGCATTTATGGCGTTTATGCCTCGCGCCGCCAGATGCCGCTGATATTGCGTTCAATGCTGGATTATCTGGCCGAGCGGCTTGGATCAGCGCCGTGGGACAAACCGCCGGGCTAGATTCGCGGCGCGCCGCGGCTTGAGGACGGAATAGTTGGCGGTATAATTTCCCGGCATTTGACCTTATAAATCCCGAACAATCGTTCCGGCCTGGTGGCAGGCTGGCGCAAAGCGGAGTCCGGCTCTGTTTGCGCAAGGGGGCGGGTCGGTCTGGCAGCGGCGGTTTGCGCCGCCCGGCAGTGGCCGATACCTGTTGGTTCTAGTCTTTGCTATCAATTTTCGCGGAAAGGGTTGGCGCCGGACGTACCGGCGCGCTCCGCGGCCATATTGGCGATTGGCGTCTGCATTGCTGACGCCAGCTTTTCCAGAATTTGCTCAATACGTTTGCCGCGGCATTGCTGCTGCGGCAGGCATTCCGTCTTACGGGCGCCGGCGCGGCTTTTCGTGTGACGGCGGCACGAGGCGCGGGCGCGGCGGTAAAACAGGAACCCAGTGACAATTTCGCAAGCCAACATCGACTGTTGTGTCGCCGCCCATGCGGCGGCCAGGGTGTTTGTGGGTGCGCGCCCGGAAGGTGCATTGGCTGGGCGAAGCGCGGCGAGTGCCGGCCGCGGATTGGATTGCGGCGTGGGTCGCGGCTTGGGTCGCGGCTTGGGTCGCGGCTTGGCTCACGGCCGCTCGAATCTGCGTGGCGCCAGCACAAATGAAAAAGGCCCGGCGAAATGCCAGGCCTTCATCAAATTGGTTGCGGGGGCAGGATTTGAACCTACGACCTTCGGGTTATGAGCCCGACGAGCTGCCAGACTGCTCCACCCCGCGTCTGAGAAATGAATATTAACCTTTATTTATACCAAGCGCAAGTTGGCCCCTTTTTGAATTTGGATGTCGATGAACGATAGCGAGGCAATACTCGTGCTGGAAACCGCGCTGCTGTGCGCGGTGCAGCCGATGCAGATTTCCGATATGCGCAAGCTGTTCGGGGATGATGAGCAATTCGACAGCAGCACCGTGCGGCGGCTGCTGGAAACGTTGCAGGGCAACTGGGCGGACGGCGGGCTGGAGCTCGTGCAGCTCGCCTCTGGCTGGCGTTTTCAAAGTCGCCCCAGCATGCAGCGGTACCTCGAGCGACTGAGTCCCGAAAAGCCGCCCAAGTATTCGCGCGCCGTGATGGAAACGCTGGCCATCGTGGCCTGGCGGCAGCCCGTGACGCGCGGCGATATCGAAGACATCCGGGGGGTGACGGTTTCGTCCCAGATCGTGAAGGCCCTGGAGGACCGCGGCTGGATCGAAGTCATCGGCCACCGTGATGCGCCGGGGCGTCCCGCCCTATTCGGCACCACGCGGCAGTTCCTGGACGATCTGGGGCTGAGGGCGCTGGATGAGCTGCCGCCGCTTGAAACCGCCCACGCGGCGGCCGCCCTTGCCGGGCTGGACCTGGGCGAGGTGCAGCAGGTGTTGGGAGAAAGTCCGGAGCCGGCCGATGGCGAGGGCGGCCCGGCCGCCGCGCCGGCAGGCGAGGCGACCGAAGATGGCGTGCCCGCCGACATGCCGGAAGGCGAGGGCGCCGGCCCTGAGGGCGATGCCAGCGAAACCGCAATGCAGGAATCGGCCGCATCGGACGCGGCGGAAACCGCGGCCCCGGAAGGCACTGCCGAAGGCGTCGCCGCTGACGAAGCCGCTGAGTCGACTACTTCCCGCGCCGACAGCACCGTCCAGGACGCGGGTGAGGTGCGTGAGCAAGCCGCGCCAGACGGCCAAAGCCTGCCCGCCGACGATCCGGACGACAGTCCCCGTGAGAACTTCTCCGTTGCGGAATTGTCTGTTTCGGAAGACGATGCCCCCATAGCAGCCATCGATAGCGTAGAATTCCAGCTTTCGCGCACAGAAGAAGGCGCGGATCCCGCCGACGAATCCACCGTCCGGGAGCAAGCCGAAGGCTTGTCCAATACGCCGCCCTCGTCCGATCTTCCCGACGACAAGGCTGGCAACGACATTTCCGATATGGCCGCCGATGCCTCCGAGGCCGGTGCTGCAAAGGAAAGAGTCGAGAACGCAAAACACGCGGAACCGACTGACCCGACTGACAAGACCGATGCCGTGGCCCCTGGCGACGCCAGGCGTGAGCCCGTTCATGGTCTTGATGAGGCCGTTCAGCCCGAATCCGATGCCGCCGACGCGGCCTCGGAAGCGGCGGACCCCGACCGGTCCGGGTCTGGACGGGATTCGGCGTCCCCAGATGATGACGCGCCTGCTCCCCGCAGGCCTACCCAAGTTTGAAATTCGGAGCTGTCCCAGTGACAACGAATACAGCAATGCAGGA
>DALZRX010000021.1:0-20989 GCA_032015805.1 Achromobacter sp. | reverse complement strand
CCGCGGGCGCGGGCGCGGCGGTGTGCGCGCTGTCGCAGGACCAGGCCGGATTTCTGCTCGGCCGCGTGCTGATGGCGATCGGTTGCGCGGCGATGCTCACGTCGTCCCGGCTGACCGTCAATCTGATCCCGTCCAGCCCGGCACGCTTTCTGGGCATCAAGGCGCTGGCGACCGGCCTGTGTGTGGGCACCGCGCTGGCGCCCTGGCTGGCGGCGATGGCGGTGGAGCACGACGGCTGGCCGTTGATGTTCTGGCTGATCGCCGCGCTGTCGTTGCTGGCGATGGTGCCGGTCATGCTGGCGATGCCGGGCCGCGAAGCGGGCTCGGTGCTGGCCGGCAACGTCCGTATGCTGCCCATCGCCGCGCTGGGCGTGGGCAGCTTCCTGGTGCTGCACGCGTTGCAGCGCGCCTACTACGACTTTTTCAGCGAGGGCAGCCTGCTGGCGCTGTCGGCGGCGGCGGGCGTGACCGCGCTGGGTTATTTCGTGTGGGCGGAAACGCGTACCGGCGCGCCGCTGCTCAGGCTGGGCGGCATGAAGGAAGTGCGCTTCATCTGCGGGCTGGGTCTGTTCATGGTGTGCTACGTCATGCTTGGCGCCAACGGCTATCTGGTGCCGCTGATGTTGCAGCGTGCGTTGGGACAGGCCTGGATCACCGCGGGCGAATTTTTCGCGATGGGGTTGGGGGCGGGCGTGCTGACCTGGGCGGTGATGTCGCAATTGCTCCCGCGTTGGCCGTCGCCACGCAAGTTCTTCGTGACCGGCTTTCTGGCGCTGGCGGCCTTCGGCGTGCTGATGTCGCGTTTGACGCCCACGGCCAACATGTGGACCGACGTGTTTCCCGCGCTGGCTTGCTACGGCCTGTTCATCATGACCCTCATGCCCACCACGGCAATGCAGACCTTCACCGGCCTGACGGGCGACCCGGCGGTGTTCGCCCATGCCCAGCAGGTCAAGAACATGCTGGCGCAGATCGGCCAGGCGCTGGGGATCATGCTGGCCACCGTCGGCCAGCAATGGTTCACGTCACGGCACTACACCGTGCTGCAGACAGGCATCGCGACCGGCAACGCGCAATTCGAGGCGGCGATGGCGCAGTTGTCCGGCTATTTCGAGGCGGTGGCGGGTCCGGCTCAGGCGCAGCAACTGGCCACGGCGCAGATCGCGCAATGGCTCAGCCAGCAGGCGGTGCTGCTGGCCAGCCTGGACCATTTCCGCGTCGTCGCCGGGCTGGCGATCATGGCCGCGGCGGTCAGCCTGGTCCAGCGCGTGTTCCGGTAGGACGGTGTTCAGTTGCCGCCAAGCTGCGCGATGATCTGCCCGGCCACCTCCGCCAGCGACAGGCCGCCGTCCATCGCGGCGCGTTGCAGGCGGTCGTGCGCGGCCTGTTCGGTCAGGCCGTAGCGGCTGATCAAGAGCAGCTTGGCGCGATCGATGCGCTTTCTTTCGTCCAGCGCGCCTCGCACGCTGGTCAGCGCGTCGTCGGCGCGCTGCATGCGCAGCGTCTGCTCGCGCATCATGTCCAGGATCGACCGTTCCATCTCGTTGCCCAAACCGTCCTCGGGCGGCACGTCCAGGATGCGGCTCTGAACGCTGAACACCATGCTAGGGGCGCGGCCGCTGGCGTGGTCGGTGTAGCGGCTGAGCAGCAGGCGGCGGTCGTCCAGTTCCTGGCGGGTGTCGGCGATGCGCCGGGCGCACTGCTGCGCCAGTTCCTGTGCCAACTGCGTCTCGACGGTGCGCATGGCGTCGATCCGCCCGGTGCACAGGTCGAACCACAGCTCGGCCAGGCCGCTGTCGACCCGTTGCGCGTCGCTGGTGTGCTGCGCCATGTCGCGCATGCGTTGCACCGGCTGCGCCTGCTGTTGCACCGCGTCCCAGGCCTGCAGCGGCGCGCCTTGCGCGTATTGCGTGAAGACGCCGAAGCTGCGCGCCTGATTGGCCGCAAGGCCCAGCATCCGCGCCTTGCGCGCCTCATCGAACCAGCCGGCCGTAAAGCCCATGACGCCGCAGGCGCGCTCCTGGCCGCTCAGTTCCTTGCCCTGCATGAAGTTCAGAAGCGCCACCAGCAGTCGCGTCACGCCGGGATCCAGCGACGAATCGGCGGCCTCGAAGACCACGGCCAGCAGGCTGCCGATGACCTGGGTGAAGCGGGCGTCGGCGTCTTCCACCGGCACGCGGCGGTCGCGGACCTCCCGGCGCAAACCGGGCAGTTCGTCCAGGCGCAAGAGCGCATAGGCGATGCAGTTGAGCAGGCGCGCCCGCCCGCTGCCGGCGGCACGGTCCGCTTCGAGACCATCCAGGAAGGTGCGAACGTCGGTTTCCACGGCCTCGGCTTCGCTCGACAGGCCGGCCAGCGCCGGCTGCAGGCGGTCACCGGAGTTGCTCAGGGTCAGGTTGGAATAGCCGCGCTCCTTCTGCAGCGCGTGCACCAGCGCGCTGATGCGCAGCACCAGATCGCAGGTGGCGGCCAGGGCTTCCAGGCCGTGGAGCTCGCTGCGGCGGGCGGCGAGCAGAAAGCGCAGTGGCGGCGGCATGTGGCGTTCGGCCATCGGAATCTCTATGCGGTGTAAAGCGCGTTGTCTCGCGCAGGCTCAGGCCATCCGGCGTTGCGGCGCAATCCCGGCGGCCGCGTTGTCCAGGATGCCGAACATCCTGCAGGCGGCAACTTCGCCGATGACCAGTACGGCCGGGCTGCGCAACTGGAAGGCCTGGGCGTCACGGGCCATGCCGGCCAGCGTCGACGCACAGACCCGCTGGCCGGGCAGGGAGGCGCGCTCGATCATCGCCACGGGCGTCTCCGGCGCCATGCCGGCGGTTAGCAATTGGCTGCTCATGTCGTGCACCTTTGCGACGCCCATGTAGACCACCAATGTCGTGCCGCTGCGGGCCAATCCGGACCAATCGGGCGTCGCGCCTTCCTGGGAATGGGCGGTGATGAGTGTAACGCCCTGGGCCATGCCGCGCTGCGTCAGCGGGATGCCGGCGGACGTCGCCGCGGCCAGCCCGGCCGTAATGCCGTTGACTATTTCACACGCCACGCCGTGGTCGCTGAGCCACTGCGCTTCCTCGCCGCCGCGGCCGAAGATGCAGGGGTCGCCGCCCTTCAGGCGTGCCACGCGCAGACCCTGGCGTGCGTATCGCAGCATCAGGCGCTGGATGAAGTCCTGCGGCGTGGAGCGGCAACCCCCGCGCTTGCCCACGCGCACGATGCGCGCGTGCGGGCAGTGCTGCAGGATGTCGGGGTTGACCAGATCGTCGACCAGAACCACGTCGGCGCGGGCCAGCGCCTTGACGGCCTTGAGCGTCAGCAGTTCGGGGTCGCCGGGACCGGCGCCGATCAGGGACACGGTGGGATGGATGGCGGACATGGTCATCTCGGTTCAAAGTTTGAAGATGAGGATCACGATCACGATGGCCAGCGCAAGGCTCAGGCCTTTCCAGAAGGCCACGGGATTGCGCTCCAGCAGGGGCAGCCGTTCGCCGCCGCCGGCGTCTGCCGGATTGCGCAGGGCATACGTGAATTCGGAGAGCTCGGGTGTGCGGTGCGCCGGATCGGGATGCAGGGCGCGGCTGAGCACGCTGTCGACCCAGGCCGGGATCTCGCGCTCGCGATCCAGCACGGATACGTAGGTCAGGCGCAACTGGGCCGCGCGGCTGCGGGCGCGGGCCACGTCGGCGCCGTAAGGCAGCCGGCCCGAGAGCATCTGATACAAGATCGCCGCCAGTGAATAGATGTCGGATCGCGCCGTGCCGGCTTCACCCAGGAAGTACTCGGGCGCCGCGTACTGGGCAGTGCCCAGCACGGGCATGGCCTCGTCGCCATGCGGACCGAGCTCCTGGATGCCGGCGGTGCGCGCGGAGCCCAGGTCGATGATCTTTGCCGTGCCGTCCGGCGTGATGATGATGTTGTCCGGCCGCAGGTCCTGATGCACGATCTCCAGCCGATGAAAGGCCTGCAGGCCGCGCGCGATCTGCTCGATGATGGCGATCGCCGGTTCCAGCGCCGGGCGCGGGTGGGCGGCCATCCATTGCGTGAGCGTGCGGCCTTCGATGTATTCGCTGACGGTGTAGAGGGAACGGCGCTGGCGCGTGCGCGGCCACGCCCGCACGACGTGGCGGCTGTCGATGCGGCGAGCCAGCCACTCCTCCGTCAGCAGGCGTTCCAGGTACGCAGGGTCGTGCCGCAGGTCCAGCGACGGGATCTTGATGACGACGCGGTCGCCGCTATCGGGATCTTCGGCCAGATAGACGTGGCTGCGGCTGCTGGCGCGCAGTTCGTCCGTGATGCGAAAGCCTTCGAATTCCTGGCCGACGTCCAGCAGCGGCGGGCAGGGCAGGCTGCCCGAATACTGGGCCATCTCACCGGCCTGGCGCGCGGGCAGGTCATCCACGCGGACGATTTGCAGGGTCAGGTTGTCGTCGCTGCCGCGTGCAAGCGCCAACTGGACCAGCGCACGTGCGGCGGCATCCAGGTTGCCGGTGTGCGCCGCGACGGCCTCGCGCAGATCGGCGTCGCCGACGTGCTCGTATACGCCGTCGGTCGCCAGCAGGAACACATCGCCCGGCTCCACGGCCTGGGTGTGATAGTCGATCTCCAGATGCGGCGCCAGGCCGAGCGCGCGACCCAGATAGCTTTTGTCGTGCGCCACCCAGACGCGGTGGTCCTCGGTCAATTGCTCGACCACGCCGTCGCGCAGGCGGTAGATGCGCGCGTCGCCGATGTGCAGGATGTGCGCCGTGGCGCCTTTCAGCACCATCACGGTCAGCGTACAGACATAGCCGCTGTCCTGGTCCTGCCCGTGCCGCTGGCGGCTCTGCGAATGCAGCCACGCGTTGGCCGCGCTCAGCACCTTCTGGGCGGATTTCTTTACCGACCAGGTTTCGGGCGTGCAGTAATAGTCTTCCAGGAAGCTTGCCACCGCGGTTTCGCTGGCGATGTGGCTGACGTTGCTGCTGCTGATGCCGTCGGCCAGCGCGATGGCGATGCCCTTGGCGCCCAGCAGCGGCTCGCCCGGCACGCACAGTCCGTGAAAGTCCTGGTTGACGGATTTGACGCCGAAGTCGGTGTGCTGGCCCACCGCCACCTTCAAAGAGGCAGCGGGCGCGCCGGGCGTGTAGCTGTCCATGCCTTGGGGCAATCAGTTGAAGCGGCGCTTGGGCGCGGTCTTCATGTGCGTGGTGTAGAGCGTCAGGCCCGTCAGCGAGATGCCGCCGATCAGGTTGCCCAGCACCACCGGGATCTCGTTCCAGATCATGTAGTCCATGATCGAGAAGTTTCCGCCCATGATCATGGCCGACGGGAACAGGAACATGTTGACGATGGAATGCTCGAAACCCATTGCGAAGAACAGCATGACGGGCATCCACATGGCGATGACCTTGCCGCTGACGGTGGTGGAGATCATGGCGCCCACGACGCCCAGCGACACCATCCAGTTGCACAGCACGCCGCGGATGAAGATGGTCAGCATGCCGCCTGCGCCGTATTCCTTGTAGCCGAGCGTGCGGTTCTCGCCGATGTGCGAGATGACCTGGCCCACCTTGTTGGGCGGCACTGAAAAGCCGTATGTGAACACGATGGCCATCAGGACGGCCACGGTCAGCGCGCCCAGGAAGTTGCCCACGAAGACCAGCCCCCAGTGCTTGAGGATGCCGCCCATGGTCACGCCCGGCCGCTTGTCGAACAGCGCCAGGGGGGTCAGCACGAACACGCCCGTCAAGAGGTCGAAGCCCATCAGGTACAGGATGCAGAATCCCACGGGAAACAGGGCCGCGCCCAGGATGGGCGAATCGGTCTGCACCGTGACGGTGACGGCGAAGACGGCGGCGATCGCCAGGATGGCGCCGGCCATGAACGCGCGGATCAGAACGTCGCGGGTCGCCATGTAGAGCTTCGATTCGCCCGCATCCACCATTTTGGTGACGAACTCGGAGGGAGCTAGGTAGGACATGATGTTTCCTGTTGCTTTGCTGATGTTTGAATGAGTCCGGCGGCGCCCGTCAGGCGATTTCCACCGCGTCGCCGTTGAAGCGCGCCTGCCAGGTCTGCAGGCGCTGCTCCGGAAATTGCACGCAGCTGCCATCGGCCAGCCGAAAGTGCTGCTTGTAGAGGGGGGATGCCACCACCAGGTCCCCGGCCAGTTGGCCGACGATCCCCCGGCCGATCACGTTGGCGCCCGACTTCGGATCGCGGTTGGACACGGCGTAGAGGGTCTGACCCGGGGCGTCGGGCAGGTAGAACAGGGCGACCTGCGCGCCGTCCACCAGTGCAACGACGCCGGAATGGGCCACCAGATCCTGGCGGTCGCAGGCGTGGCGCCAGATTTGTTGTTGAGCGGTTTGGGCGGCCATCAGACGATCTCCTCGGCAATCGGAATGACGCGCTGGACGGCGCGCGCCGGGGCCGGCCGGGGTTGGCCGCGTTCCTCTACGAACTGGATGTCGGGGTCGCCCTGGGTATCGTTGACGAAGGTGCGGAAGCGCTTGAGCTTTTCCGGGTCATCGATGGCGTTGGCCCATTCGCATTCGTAGCGGTCCACCACCAGTTGCATCTGCGCTTCAAGTTCCGCGCCAAGGCCCAGGCTGTCCTCGATGACGACCGCTTTCAGGTAATCCAGCCCGCCCTCCAGCGATTCGCGCCACACGGAGGTGCGCTGCAGCTTGTCGGCGGTGCGGATGTAGAACATCAGCAGGCGATCGATGTAGCGGATGAGCGTGGCGTCGTCCAGATCGGTGGCGAAAAGCTCGGCGTGGCGGGGGCGCATGCCGCCGTTGCCGCACACGTACAGGTTCCAGCCGTTCTCGGTGGCAATGACGCCAATGTCCTTGCTTTGCGCCTCGGCGCATTCGCGGGTGCAGCCGGACACGGCGAACTTCAGTTTGTGCGGCGCGCGCAGGCCCTTGTAGCGGTGCTCGATGTCCAGCGCCATCTTCACACTGTCCTGCACGCCGTAGCGGCACCAGGTGCTGCCGACGCAGGACTTCACCGTGCGCGTGGACTTGCCGTAGGCATGGCCCGTCTCGAAGCCGGCGGCGATCAGTTCCGACCAGATACTGGGCAGCTCGTGCAGTTGCGCGCCGAACAGGTCGATGCGCTGGCCGCCCGTCACCTTGACGTACAGGTTGTACTTCTTGGCGACCATGCCGACGGCGATCAGGCCATCCGGCGTGACTTCGCCGGCCGGCATGCGCGGCACGACCGAGTAGGTGCCGTTCTTCTGCATGTTCGCCATGAACGTGTCGTTGGTGTCCTGCAGCGCCACCAGGTGCGGGTCCTGGATGGGGCGGTTCCAGCACGACGCCAGGATTGAGCCCACGGCGGGCTTGCAAATCTCGCAGCCCACGTGGCCGCGGCCGTGGCTGGCCAGCAGTTCTTCAAACGTCTCCACGCCGCTCACTCGCACGATCGCGTACAACTCCTGGCGGGTGTAGGCAAAGTGCTCGCAAAGGCTCTTGTCCACCACGACGCCGCGGCTGGACAACTCGTGTTCGACCACTTGCTTGAGCAGGCCCGCACAGCCGCCGCAGCCCGAGGCCGCCTTGGTGCAGGCCTTGACGCCGGCCAGGTCCGTACAGCCGCCGTCGATGGCGTCGCAGATCGCGCCCTTGTTGACGTTGTGGCAGGAGCAGATCGTGGCGGTGGCGGGCAGGGCGTCCACGCCCAGCAGCGGCGCGGCCTGGCCCTGCGGCAGGATCAGGCTGGACGGATCCGCGGGCGGCGCAATGCCGTTCTGCGCGTACTGCAGCAGGGTGTCGTAGTAGCTGTTGTCGCCCACCAGCACGGCACCCAGCACGCGCTTGCCGTCGGCGGACACGACCAGGCGGCGATAGCTGGAGCCGGCCTCGTCGATGAATCGGTAGCTGCGCGCGCCCGGCGTGGCGCCGTGCGCGTCGCCGATCGAGCCCACGTCCACGCCCAGCAGCTTGAGCTTGGTGGACATGTCGGCGCCCGAGAAGGCCTGTTCAGGCGCGCCGCACAACTCGGCGGCGACGATGCGGGCCATTTGGTAGCCGGGGGCGACCAAGCCGAACACCGAGCCATTCCAGGAGGCGCATTCGCCGATCGCGTAGATGTCTTCGTCGCTGCTGCGGCAGCGGTCGTCGATGGCGACGCCGCCGCGCTCGGCCAGTGCCAGCCCGGCCTTGCGGGCCAGGAACACCTGCGGACGGATGCCGGCCGAAAACACGATCAGATCGGTTTCCAATGGTGCGCCTTCGGCAAAGCGCATGCGGTAGCGGTACTGCGTGCCGGGCTTGATGTCCTGCGTGGCGCGCGACAGGTGAACGCCCACGCCCAATGCCTCGATGCGAGCCTTCAACGCCGCGCCGCCGGCTTCGTCGAGTTGCACCGGCATCAGGCGCGGCGCGAATTCGACCACGTGGGCCTCCAGGTTCAGGGACTTGAGCGCGTTGGCCGCTTCCAGTCCCAGCAGCCCGCCGCCCACCACCACGCCGCGCCGCGCGCCGCTGGCCGCCTCGCGGATCAGGTCGAGATCGTCGATGCTGCGGTACACCAGCCGCGAATTGCCCTCGGCGCCCGCGATGGGCGGCACGAAAGGATAGGAGCCGGTCGCCAGCACCAGCTTGTCGTACGCGAAGCGGCCATTGGCCGTGACGACTTCCCGGGCGTGGCGGTCGATGTCCAGCACGGGCTCGCCCAGGCGCAGGGAGACGCCCTCCTGCTGATAGAGGGAGGCCTCGCCCAGCGCCATCGACTCGGCGTCTCGCCCGTTCAGGTACTCGGACAGATGGACGCGGTCATAGGCGCGGCGCGTTTCCTCGCCGAATACGGTGATGCGATAGCGCTCGAGGGCGCCCCGGGCGATCAATTGCTCAACGCAATGATGGCCCACCATGCCGTTGCCGATGACAACCAGCGTCTGCAAGGAATCGGAAGTGGCGGCTGCATTCATGGGATTTCCCCAGGCTTGGAAATTTGGTTTTCAAAAGACAAACGGCGCCCTGGACCTTGCGGTCGGGGCGCCTTTGCCGGTACTGCTCACGTTGTCTTGCCGGGTTCGCACCCGCACAAGACCTATCAAGCAAAGTCCATGCCAGGTTTTTCGAAAAGCGATCTTGGAAAGGAATTTCCCTTGCGATTCATAGGGAAAGAGGGCGTCGCGAGAGTCTCAAGCGCGGCCACGCCTCGTTTGCCGGCGTCTGCGCGCATGCTTCGTATCGGTGCATATCCGTGTGCGGCCTGCACCCGTTTGGCGCAGCGCAACATGACCCGCAAGCAGGTCGGGAAGCCGGTTTCAGGCAAATGCCGCCTGCACCGCGGAAAAGGCGGCGGCGACCAGCGGGTCGTCCCGCCGCCCGGTCTGGGTGACGAAGGACAGCTCGGCCTGTATGGACAATCCCTTCACGAGCTGCAGGCCGCTGGACTGCGATTCGCGCAACGCAATGGCGTCCCGCGCCAGGGACAGGCCCACGCCGGAGCGCACGAGGTCCAGCATGGAGGCCTCCTGGTCCACCTCGGCCACGGCGTGCGGCGTGATGCCCAGCGCGTCGAACTTGTCGGACAGCAGACGGTGGTGGACGGAATCCGGCGGTGTCCAGATCCACGGCAAGGCCGCGATCTCGGCCCAGCCCCGGCCGGCGACCTGCGCGCTCCAGCTTTTGGGCGCCGCGACGTAATAGGAAAACGAAGCCAGCGGCTGGGCGTGCAGGCCCTGCATGTGTCCGTTTTTCGGCTGCAATGCCTCGTCCCGGGTGTGAGGGCCCAGGAAGAACCCCACGTCCAGGTCCCCTGCGCGTACCTGGCGGCCGACGGATCCCGACATGCCATGGCGCAGGGTGGGGCGGATCTTGGGATAGTGTTCGACCAAGTGTTGCAAGGTGGCGCCCAGCCGCAAGAATTCCGGGTCCAGGATCGTGCCGATGCGCAGGTCGCCCTGTACCGTGTCACGCAAGGCGCCGATGGCGCGCTGAAAGTCTTCCAGCGCATCCAGCACCCGCAAGGCGGGCGGCAGCAGCGCCCGCCCGTCCGCGTTCGGCGCCAGGCCCTGGGACGTGCGCGAGAACAGCGTCAGGTCCAGCGACTCCTGGAAGTTCTTCAGTTGCAGGCTCAGCGCGGGCTGGGTCAGATGCAGGTGCTCTGCCGCCCGGGTGAGATTGCCTTCGCGCGCGACGGCGGCAAAGGTGCGGATGTGCTTGAAGTCCATGGACGGTTCCAGAAGATGCCGGGGCTGGGGTGTCGGAAACCCAGGCTTGCCGATGCGTCACCCGGTGTCAGACACCCACGATCGCCGCAACGTGTCGAGGAACATTAAAGATCCTTATAAAGCGATTTTCAACATTTCATTGGACAGCGGCCCGAAGCTGCGCCAGAGTTTCGCCAGATTCCCGGCGCGCATGTTCCGCTGCAGTCGGGGCGGCTCACCGCGCGGGAACCCGATTTGCACCCGCGACCAGATAAGAAGAGCTTATGGAGACATACGACTACATCATCGTGGGCGCGGGTTCAGCCGGCTGCGTGCTGGCCAACCGCCTCAGCCGCGATCCCGCTGTGCAGGTCCTGCTGCTGGAGGCCGGCGGGCGCGACAACTACCACTGGATTCATATCCCGGTCGGCTACCTGCATTGCATTGGAAACCCGCGCACCGACTGGATGTACCGCACGGCCGAGGAGCCGGGGCTGGGCGGGCGCTCGCTGATCTATCCGCGTGGGCGCGTGCTGGGTGGGTGCTCGTCGATCAACGGCATGATCTACATGCGCGGCCAGAAGCAGGACTACGAAGACTGGGCGGCGTTGTCGGGCGACGCGGCCTGGAGTTGGGACCAGGTGCTGCCGGTCTTCAAGCGCAGCGAGGACCACCACCGCGGCGCGGACGAATTTCACGGCGCGCGCGGCGAATGGCGCGTGGAACAGCAGCGGCTTCGCTGGGACATCCTGGAAGCCTTCGCCACCGCAGCCGAACAGGAAGGCATACCCCGCGTGCAGGACTTCAACCGGGGCGACAACTTCGGCAGCGCGTACTTCGAGGTCAACCAGCGCAGCGGCTGGCGTTGGAATACGGCCAAGGCATTCCTGCGCCCGGTACGCCGGCGCGCGAACCTGCACGTGATGACTGGCGCGGTTGCCGAACACCTTGAATTCGACGGCAAGCGCTGCGTCGGCGTGCGCGTCAACCAGGGCGGCCGCGCCACGTCGCTGCGCGCGCGGCGCGAGGTCGTGCTGGCGGCCGGTGCGGTGAACTCACCGCAGCTCCTGGAAGTCTCGGGCATCGGTGAACCGGCTCGCCTTCGCGAAGCCGGCATCACACTGCGCCACGCCTTGCCGGGCGTGGGCGAAAACCTGCAGGACCACCTGCAACTGCGGGTCATCATCAAGGTGAACGGCGTCAAGACGTTGAACCGCATCGCCGCCACGTGGCTGGGCAGGGCGGGCATCGGGCTCGAATACCTGGTGAGCCGCAGCGGCCCGATGAGCATGGCGCCGTCGCAGTTGGGCGCCTTCGCCAAGTCGGACCCCGGCCAGGACCGCGCCAACGTCGAGTTCCATGTGCAACCGCTATCGCTGGGCGCGTTTGGCGAACCCTTGCACGCTTTCGACGCCTTCACCGCCAGCGTCTGCAACCTGCGCCCCACCGCGCGCGGCAGCGTGCATGCGCAGGGACCGGCGGGGCAACAGGGCTGCGAAGCGCCCGTCATCCGGCCCAATTACCTGAGCACGGACGAAGACTTGAAAGTGGCGGCAGACTCGATCCGGCTGGTGCGCCGCATCGCCGCCGCGCCGGCCTTGCAGCGCTACGCGCCGGAGGAGTGGCTGCCGGGCCCGGCTTTCCAGACCGAAGAGGAATTGCGTCAGGCGGCCGGCAAGATCGGCACCACCATCTTTCATCCGGTTGGCACCTGCGCAATGGGCCGGGACGCCGACGGCGGCGCGGTGGTGGACGCGCAGCTACGTGTGCATGGGCTGCAAGGCCTGCGCATCGCGGACGCGTCGATCATGCCGCTGATCACGTCAGGCAACACCAATTCGCCGACCATCATGATCGCGGAGCGGGCGGCGGACATGATCCGGGAAGCGGCGGCCGCCGGACGATAGCGGTCCGCCAATGAAACAAGCCGCCCGTTCGCGGGCGGCTTGTCTTCTTGGCGGCGGGTGAGCCGCCGTCAACGCAGCGACCGATACGTCTCCTGCCGCTGCGGATGCGTCAATATCACCTGCCACAGTTGCCCCTCGCGAGAGCGGAAGAAGCCCGCGCAACACATCAGGTAGTACTTCCACATCCGGTAGAAGCGGGTGCCGTAGCGGGATTCCAGCGTGGGCCACGCGCGCTCGAAGCGTTCCCACCAGGCCATCAGCGTGCGGTCGTAGTCGGCGCCGAAGTTGTGCCAATCCTCGATGATGAAGCGGCTTTCCACGGCTGTCGCGATTTCGCGCGCCGAAGGCAGCTTGCCGTTGGGAAACACATAGCGGTCGATCCACGGGTCGGTGCTCTGGCTGGTGGCCGCGATGCCGATCGTGTGCAAGAGGAAGATGCCTTCGGGCGCCATCAGCCGCTGGACGTTCGAGAAGTAGGTGTCGTAGTTCTTGGGTCCGACGTGCTCGAACATGCCCACCGAGACCACCTTGTCGAAGCGGCCTTGCAGGTCGCGGTAGTCTTGCAGCAGCAGTTCCACCGGCATGCCCTTCACGCGTTCCTGCGCCAGGGCAAGTTGCTCTTTGGAGACGGTTACGCCGGTGACCTTGACGCCGTAGCGCTCGGCCGCGAACTTGGCCAGCCCGCCCCAGCCGCAGCCGATGTCCAGCAAGGTCTCGCCTTCCTTCAACTGCAACTTGCGGCAGATCATGTCCAGTTTGGCGACCTGGGCCTCCTCCAGCGTCTGGGCGTGTTCCCAGTAGGCGCAGGAGTAGATCATCCGGCTGTCCAGCATGGCCTCGAACACGTCGTTGCCCGCGTCGTAGTGCTGCTCCCCGACCTCGAACGCCCGATGCTTGGACTGCAGATTGAACAGCTTGTGGCGCAGGTGCTCGGCAATCAGCTTGATGCGCGCCACCCCCAACGCCGCCGATCCCATGTCGGCGCGCAGCAGCCGGGTGAACAGCTCGTCCAGTTGGTCGCAGTCCCATTCGCCGTCCATGTACGACTCGCCCAGCCCCAACGACCAACTGGCGAACACCCGTTCGTACATATGCTTGTCGTGCACCTGCATGTCCCAGGGCCGCGAGCCGTTGATCTGCACGTCGGCGCGCGCCATCAGGTCCTGCAGGATCTTGGGAGGGGCGGGGGGAGGGACGAGGACGCTGGATGGACCGGCAGGCTGCTCGGTCAGCGGGGTGACGGGACTGCTTTGCTGCATACGGACTCCATATCAATTTTTGGATGACTGATCTGGCAATGCCTGAAGCTTTTTACTGTGCGCCGTGAAAGGTGTGCAACTCCAATTTAATGATTGCATCGCGCCCATAGCCATAGGCAATGTCCGGCGGGTCGGGCAAAGGGCGTCCGCCCAAGGATGCAAGGATCGTAGCCACGACGGGCGCGATAGTCCAGAGCAGGCCGCACCGGCCTCCCATAACCGATAAGATAGCGGCCAAGTGGCGTGGCCGTGCCGGTGCGCGCCGATCGTGGAGTCTATCGAAGTGGATGCCAGCCTGGAACCCCGTTTGGAATTCGTCACGTGCGCCAGCCCGGCGGGCCTGCACCGCATGGCCTATTGGGAGTGGGGCGATCCCGCCAATGACCGTGTACTGCTGTGCGTGCACGGCCTGACCCGCGGCGGACGCGACTTTGACGCGCTGGCGCGCCGGCTGGCCGGCAGCTATCGGGTGGTCTGCCCCGACGTGGTGGGGCGCGGCCGGTCGGACTGGCTGGTCAATCCCGCGTTCTACACGGTGCCGCAATACGTGTCCGACATGGTGACCCTCATCGCGCGCTTGCGGCCTGCCCGCCTGTCGTGGGTCGGCACGTCGATGGGCGGGCTGATCGGCATGGCGCTGTCGGGCGCCGCTGCGTTCGCCAAGGTCATGATGGCGATGCGGCCCCATGCCGGGATGCTGCCGCCGGACCAGGGCTTGCGTCTGGACAAGCTGGTGCTCAACGATGTGGGGCCGCGCCTGGAGAATGGCGCCTTGTCGCGCATCGGCCAGTACGTGGGCGCGGCCGGTGAATTTGCCACGTTCGAAGAGGCGGTGGCCACAATGCGCACCAACTCGGAGACCTTCGGCCCGCACACCGACGCGCAATGGGTCGAGCTTGCCAAGTACCTCTACCCGGAGCAGAACGGCAAATGGGTCAAGCATTACGACCTTGCCATCGCCCAGGCGCTGGCGGCCCAGACGCCCGAGGAACTGGCCGCGGGCGAACAGATCCTGTGGCGCTCCTATGACGCGGTGGATTGCCCGATCCTGATCGTGCGCGGCGAATTGTCCGATCTGCTGACGCGCGCCACGGTCGACGAAATGCTCAAGCGCAATCCGCGCGCCCGGGCGCTCGAAGTGCCCGGCGTGGGGCACGCGCCCACGCTTATCGCGGATGCCCAGGTGAACCCGGTGGCGGATTTCCTGCAGGCTTGATCGGGGGGCAAAAATTGTGGGGACGGCCCGGCGCTAGGCGTGCCGCCGGGGCTTCTCTACAATAGCCCCATGAAATCCTCCACCCTGAACATCGACCTGCATTGCCATTCCACCGTTTCCGACGGCGCGCTATCGCCCCGGGATGTGGCGCAGCGGGCGTTCGCCAATGGCGTCGATGTCTGGGCGCTGACGGACCACGATGAGGTGGGCGGCATCGCCGAAGCCGCCGCGACGGCCCAGGAACTGGGCATGCGCTTTGCCACCGGCGTCGAGGTCTCGGTCACCTGGGCGGGCCTGACCGTGCATATCGTTGGGCTGCGCTTCGACCCGCAGAACGCCGCGCTGGTCGAAGGCCTGCGCAAGACCCGCTCCGGTCGGGCGGACCGCGCCAAACGCATCGGCGAACGCCTGGCCGGCATGGGCATGCCGGGCGCCTACGAGGGCGCGTTGCCGTTTGCCGGAAATCCCGAACTGATCAGCCGCACGCATTTCGCGCGATACCTGGTGCAAGCCGGCTATTGCCCCGACGTGCAAACCGTCTTCAACAAGCACCTGGGCGACGACTGTCCCGGCCACGTGCCCATGCAATGGGCCTCGCTGGCCGACGCCGTGGGCTGGATACGCGGGGCGGGCGGCCAGGCCGTCATTGCGCACCCGGGCCGCTACAAGTACACGCCCGTGCAGTTTGCAGCGCTCTTTGACGAGTTCCTGCAACTGGGCGGCGAGGGCATCGAGGTCAACACGGGCAGCCACACCGTGGAAGAAGCCCGCCAGTACGCCGACGTGGCTCGCCGCTACGGCTTTCTGGCCTCGCGCGGCTCGGACTTCCACAGCCCCAAGGAAAGCCGGATGGACCTGGGCCGCCTGCCGCCGCTGCCATCCGATCTGAAACCGGTCTGGCACGACTGGTTCTGACGCGGGCGGCACGGTCCGCCCATTCTGCAAGCCATCGACAGTGATCGCGCCATCGCGACGCAACCGCCATGAACAAAGCTTTTGTTAAAGAGTCCGACCACGAGGACGACGACGATCTGCCGCAGGCACAGGCGCTGCCGGCCGGCACCAAGAACTACATGACGCCCGAGGGCTATGAGCGCCTGCGCGCCGAGCTGACGCAACTCATGAACGTGGAGCGTCCGGCCGTGGTGCAGGTGGTGTCATGGGCCGCGTCCAATGGAGACCGCTCGGAGAACGGCGACTACCTCTACGGCAAGAAGCGCCTGCGCGAGATCGACCGGCGCATGCGCTTTCTGACCAAGCGCCTGGACATTGCCGAGGTTGTCGACCCCAAGGCGCAACCCAACCGCGATCAGGCGTTTTTTGGGGCGACTGTTTCCTACGTGGACAAGGCCGGCGAGGAACACACCGTCACCATCGTGGGCGTGGACGAAGCCGAGCCCCTGGCTGGCAAGATCAGCTGGATTTCGCCGGTGGCGCGCGCGCTGATCAAGGCGCGAGAGGGCGACACGGTCGTCCTGCGCACGCCGGCCGGCATCGATGAACTGGATATCCTGGAAGTCAGTTATCCGGAATAGGGCGTCCGCCCAAGAGCCACGGCGCCGCCCCGCAAGCAAAGGCATCCCACACCCCAAAAAATAACGGGCGCCGGTTTGTGACCGGCGCCCGTGTGGTGGGCGGGATTCTGGCGTCCCTGCCTCGGTTGGCGGCTTGCGCCGCCGGTTCCCCTGGGGCTTGCTGCGAAACTTTCGCGGATTGCTTCCCGCGGCTTACTTCTTGCGGTCCGCGATCGACTTTTCGGCCTTGCTGACCAGATCCTCGCCGATCTGCTTCTTCCACTTTTCGTAGACAGGCTTGGTGGCCTTCACGAAGGCGTCGTGGTCGGCCTGCGACAGCGTGGTCACGGTGACACCGTGGCCGGCAATCTCCTTGAGCAGCGACGGGTCTTCAGGCGTCACGCCCTTGCGCGCGATCACGATCTGCTGCTTGCCGGCGTCCAGCGCGGCCTGGCGCACGATGTCGCGGTCCTTCTCGGACCAGGAATTCCAGACTTCGCGGTTGACCACGAAAATCAGCGGATCGGCCACGTAGTTCCACAGCGTCAGGTATTTCTGACCCACCGTGTAGAGCTTGGAGCCCGTGTAGATCGACAGCGGATTCTCCTGCCCATCGACCGCGCCGCTGGCCAGTGCGGGCTGCGCGTCCGCCCAGCTCATCTGCGTGGGGTTGGCGCCCAGTGCCGTGAACGTGTCGATGTACAGCGGCGAGCCCACCACGCGCAGCTTCATGCCCTTCATGTCCTCGGGCCGCTTGATCTCGCGCTTGGAATTGCTGACCTGGCGATAGCCGTTCTCGCCCCAGGCAAGCGGCACCACGCCGGCTTTCTCGATGAGCTTGAACATGTCCTTGCCGACCTCGCCCTGCACCAGCGCGTCGATGGCGGCGTAGTCCGGCATCAGGAAGGGCAGGGAGAACAGGTTGAGCTGCTTGACCTGCGGCGACCAGTTGATGGTCGAGCCCACGGCCATGTCGATCACGCCCTGGCGGATCGCGGTGAACTCGCGGGTCTGGTCGCCCTGGACCAGCGAGGTGCCGGGGTAGACCTTGATGTTTATGCGGCCTTCGGTGCGCTCGCGCACCAGGTTCGACCAGATTTCGGCGCCCTGGCCCCACGGGAAGGTGGTGCCCACGACGATGGAGAGCTTGTACTCGGGCTTGTAGTTCTGCGCATGCACGGGCGCCATGCCCACCACGGCCGCCGCGCACAGCGCCGCGCCGATCAGGTTGCGGAATTTCATGTTGCGTCTCCTCTCTATGCGAGTCTTTCTGTTGTTGTCATACACGGCCGTGCACCCCTTGCGGGCGGCCCCGTCCAGCCTCTCTCAATAACCCAGCTTGCGCGGCAGCCAGAGCGCCAGTTCCGGAAACACCAGCACCGCCACCAGCACCAAAAACATCGCGCCCAGCAGCCACACCACCCAGCGCACGGTCGATTCCATCGGCACGCGCGCGATGCGGCACGACACCATCAGGTTCACGGCCAGCGGCGGGGTGAACTGCCCCAGCGCCACCTTCAACGTCAGGATCACGCCGAACCACACCGGATCCCAGCCATAGGCGTTGGCGATGGGCATGAGCAGCGGCACGAAGATCAGGAAAATCGAGATGCCGTCCAGGAACATGCCCACGGTCATCAGCAACAGGATCAAGAGCGCCAGCACGCCCCATTCGCCCAGTCCAGAATTGACGATGGCGTGCGTGATCGGGTCGATCACGCTGAGGGTGGACAGCGCCCACGCGAAGATCCCGGCCAGCGTCACGACCAGCATGATCACGGCGGACAGTTCGGCGGCCTCGCGCAGGATGGTGTACAGGTCGCGGAACTTGATGGTGCGGTGGATGAAGCCGCCCACGAACAGGCCATAGAACACCGCGACGACGGCGGCCTCGGTGGGCGTGAACCAGCCCAGCCGCATGCCGCCAAGGATCAGCACCGGCGCGGCCAAGCCCCAGGACGCCTCGCGCAGGCTCTTCCAGAAGGGAGGGCGGGGCAGGTGCGCTTCCAGTGCGCCCATCTTGTACTTGCGCGACAGCCACACGGCCGGAATGATCAGGGCGAAGCCCGCCAGGATGCCCGGCACCATGCCGGCGGCGAACAGGGCGGGCACGGACGCGCCCGGCACCAGCACGGAATAGATGATGAACGCCACGGATGGCGGGATCAGGATGTCGGTGGCGGCGCCGGCGGCGACCACGGATGCGGAGAACGATCCGGGATAGCCGGCGCGCGACATCGCGGTGATCATCACCGCACCCACGGCGGCGGCACAGGCCGGCCCGGACCCCGAGATGCCGCCCAGGAACATCGCCACCGCAATCGACACCAGGGGCAGCATGCCCGGACCGCGCCCGACGATGGCGATGGCAAAATCCACCAGCCGCTTGGCCACGCCAGAGCGGTCGAAGATGGAACCCACCAGCACGAACATGGGAATCGCAAGCAGCGGGTACTTTGCCAGGCCCGCGTAGAAGTTCTGCGGCACGGTCAAGAGGCCATACCAGGGCGTATCCAGGTTGGTCAGCACGATCGCAACCGTGCCGCCGATGCCCAGCGCCACGCCGACGGGCACGCCGATCACCATCAGGACGATGAAGACGGTAAAGAGGATGACGGCGATCATCGCTGGACTTCCTGGCCCGGCGCCCGCGCGATGCGGCGCAAGGTGCCGAGCGTGCGCAGCGAAATCGCCGCGGCCATCACCGGCAGCCAGATCGAATACCACCAGGTGGGCACGCCGATGGCGGGCGAGGTTTCCTCGTACACATATTCATCGACCACCAGCTTCACCGACAGGACGGTCAGCAGCACGAAGAACGCCAGCACGCAGCCGTTCGCGATCAGCGCCATGATGCGCTGGCGGCGCGGCGACCCGGAATCGGCCAGGATCTCGATGCGGATATGGTGGTTGCGCACGAACGCCACGCTGCCCCCCGCCATCGTCAGCACGATCAGCAGGAAAACGGAGATCTCTTCCGTCCAGGCGAACGACTGGTCGGTGAAGTAGCGCACCAGTACATTCAGGAACGTGATGATGGCCAGGGTGGCCAGCAGGATCACCGCCAGCCAGTCCTCGATGGCCAGAGGCACCTTCACGGCGGGATCTGCTTCTAGGGGGATGATCGGTTCTACGGGCTCGGCGGGGGCGTCGGGGCGGGACATGTGAGGCTACGGCCAGCGGCGCGGGGGGCGCGCTTCTCTTGTTGGATGGGTCGCTGCATCCTACCGTTGCACCGCAAGGGCGGGTGTTCGTGTTTTCCCGCAATGCGGGGTTGCTGCAACATGCTGCGTTGCGTCAAGAGTTCGCCAAAGGGAAGGGGCGTTGCGGCCGAAAGCACCGTTTCCGGTAGCGGGCGACGCACTTTATTGCTGTGCACCATGCAGGTGCGCGACGTGCGGAATTCTTTTGTAACAATGGCCGTGCACTGGCTGACGAATGGCTGTTGAACTTGGGCTCCGGGAAAACCCCTTAAACAGGTAAAATCCCTTCTTTGCACCCCTCTTTATACGGCGCCCGCATCGTGTCCCTAGTTCAGCATCTGCCTGGTTCCTCCGTCCTGTCCTCCTTTCGACGTGATCGCCTCCTGGCGCAATTGAAGGAAGCCGGCCTGCCGGTGGCCGACATATCCGCCCGCTACGAGCACTTCGTCAGCACCGACGCCGCCCTGACGGCCGAACAGCAGCAGCAACTGACGCAACTGCTTGACTACGGCACGCCCAGCACCTCTGACGCGCCCGCCAAGAGCGTGTCCCTGCTGGTCATCCCGCGGCTGGGCACGATTTCGCCCTGGGCCAGCAAGGCCACCGACATCGCCCACAATTGCGGCCTGTCGTCGGTGCATCGCATCGAACGCGGCGTGCGCTACGTCATCACGCCCGAACGCGGCCTGCTCGGCGCCAAGTCGCTCGACGAAGCCATGCTGGCGCGCGCAGCCGACTGCCTGCATGACCGCATGACCGAAACCGTGGTGGACGCCAGCTTCGACGGCCAGGCGCTGTTCCAGCCGCTGGCAGGCAAGCCCATGCGCACCGTCGACGTGCAGGCGCGCGGCGCGGATGCCTTGGTCGAAGCCAACACGACGCTGGGCCTGGCCCTGTCCGACGACGAGATCGAATACCTCGCCCAGTCCTTCACCGACCTCGGCCGCGATCCCACCGACGTCGAACTCATGATGTTCGCGCAGGCCAACAGCGAACACTGCCGCCACAAGATCTTCAACGCCGAATGGGTCATCGACGGCCAATCGCAGCCCAACACGCTGTTCGGCATGATCCGCGCCACGCACAAGGCGCAACCGCAAGGCACCGTGGTCGCCTATTCGGACAACGCCGCCATCATGGAAGGCGGCCCCGCGCAGCGCTTCCAGGCCGGCGTGCCTGGCCTGGCGGGCGAGGGCGCTGAAAGCGCCAAGTACATCCGCCGCGACACCACCGTGCACACGCTCATGAAGGTGGAAACGCACAACCACCCGACCGCGATCGCGCCGTTCCCCGGCGCGTCCACGGGCAACGGCGGCGAAATCCGCGACGAAGGCGCCACCGGCCGCGGCTCCAAGCCCAAGGCAGGCCTCACGGGTTTCACCGTGTCGCACCTGCGCTTCGACGACGCGCCGCAACCCTGGGAAGCCGACCACCACGGCTTGCCTGATCGCATTGCCTCGCCGCTGTCCATCATGATCGACGGCCCCATCGGCGGCGCCGCATTCAACAACGAATTCGGTCGTCCCAACCTGCTGGGCTACTTCCGCTCGTTCGAGCAGACCGCCGGCGGCACGCGCTGGGGCTACCACAAGCCCATCATGATCGCAGGCGGCCTGGGCAGCATCGACGCGGGCCTCACGCACAAAGACGTCATTCCTCCCGGCGCGCTGCTGATCCAACTGGGCGGTCCCGGTTTCCGCATCGGCATGGGCGGCGGCGCCGCCTCCAGCATCAGCATGGGCAGCA
>DALZRX010000020.1:0-23240 GCA_032015805.1 Achromobacter sp. | reverse complement strand
AGACGTGGCGCCGCTATCTGGATGACGAGTCGGGCCTGTTGCACACGCCGACTGGCAGCGGCAAGACGCTGGCGGCGTTTGGCGGTCCGCTTCTGGAAGCCCTTGCAGACGGCACGCCGGCACCCGCGGCGACAGGAGAGGGCCCACGCGTGCTGTGGATCACGCCGCTGCGCGCATTGGCCGCGGACACCACGCGCGCGTTGTCGCAAACGGCCAGCGAACTGGGCATCGACTGGACGGTCGCGTTGCGCACGGGCGATGCCACCGCGCGCGACAAACGGCTGGCGCGGCAGGGCAAGGCGCACGTGCTGGTGATCACGCCGGAATCGCTGGCGCTTCTACTGTCCTACGCCGATGCATCGATGCGCTTTCGCGCGTTGCGTTGCATCGTGGTGGACGAATGGCATGAGCTGTTGGGCAACAAGCGCGGCGTGCTGCTGCAACTGTGCCTGGCGCGCGTGCGCAAACTGTCGCCAGGCGCGCGCACGTGGGGGCTGTCGGCAACGCTGGGCAACCTGGAGCAGGCTCGGTCGGTGTTGTTGCCACAGGCGCCGGACAGCGCGCTGGTGGCAGGCGCCAAGCCGCGCAAGATCCAGATATCGACGCTGGTGCCCGAACGCAGCCGCGCGCTGCCGTGGGCGGGGCATCTGGGCCTGTCGCAGCTCGCGCGCGTCTTCAAGCGTCTTTTCGACGTGCGCGCGACGCTCCTGTTCACGAACACGCGCGCGCAGGCCGAGCTCTGGCACCGCGCGTTGGAATCGATCTGGCCGGAAGATCTCCGCACGCTGGCGCTGCACCACGGCTCCTTGGACCCCAAGCTGCGCGCGTCGGTCGAGCAAGGGCTGCGCGACGGCACGGTGCGCTGCGTGGTGGCGACGTCCAGCCTGGATCTGGGCGTGGACTTCCCGGCCGTTGATCAGGTGCTGCAGATCGGCAGCCCCAAGGGCGTGGCGCGCCTGCTGCAACGCGCCGGCCGCGCCAAGCATCGGCCGGGAGAATCCGGCAATGTTGTCTGTGTGCCCGCGCAGGCGTTGGAGCTGATCGAGTATGCGGCTGCCCGACAGGCGATCGCGCGCGGCGAGATCGAATCCCGATCGCCGCCCATCGGCAGCCTGGATGTGCTGGCCCAGCACGCCGTTACGCTGGCGCTGGGCGGAGGATTCGATGCCGGCGAACTGTTTGAGGAGGTCCGCGGCACGCATGCCTATGCCACGCTGGACGCCGCGACGTGGCAGGCCGTACTGGATTTCATCGTGCAGGGCGGGCGCGCGCTGGCGAAATACCCGGACTATCACCGCGTCGTGCGCGACGAGGATGGCCGCTACCGCGTGCACGACCGGCGCATCGCGTTCCGTCATCGGCTGTCGATCGGCACCATCACGTCCGACGGCGCCGTCGCCGTGAAGTATCTGCGCGGCGGCAGTCTCGGTTCTGTCGAAGAAGGTTTCCTGGCGCGGCTGCGGCGTGGCGACCGGTTTCAGTTCGCGGGCCGCACACTGGAACTGGTGCGGTTGGAAGGCATGACCGCGTACGTGCGGCGGGCCAAGGGCGGTGATGGTCCGGTCGCGACCTGGCTGGGCGGGCGCATGCCCTTGTCCACGCAACTGGCGAGCGTGGTCGAAAGCCTCTATTCCCATCCCGGCGACCATCCGGAAATGCGCGCCGTCGAACCGCTGCTGCGCATCCAGGAGCAGGCCAGCGCGCTGCCGGACCATGGCCGGCTGGTGGCTGAGCGCATCAAGACGCGGCGCGGCATGCATCTTTTCCTGTTTCCGTTCGCCGGGCGCGCCGTGCACGAAGGCATCGCCGCGATCGTTGCGCTGCGTTGGGGCCGGCAACAGCCCAACACGATCTCCTATACCGTCAACGACTACGGCCTGATGCTGACATTGGCCGAACCCGCGGCGCTGGACGATGCACTGCTGCGCGCGCTGCTCAGTCCCGAAAACATGGCGCAAGATCTGCGCGACGGCGTCAACCTGGGCGAAATGGCGCGCCGCCAGTTCCGCGAAATCGCGCGCGTCGCGGGCCTGCTGACACCGTCGCTGCCGGGACAGGCGGCGCGTTCGTTGCGGCAGGTGCAAGCCTCCAGTGGCCTGCTTTACGACGTGCTCCGCCGTTACGATCCCGACCATCTTCTTTTGGCGCAGGCGGAACGCGAGGTCTTTGAACTGCAGCTCGAGGCGCCGCGCCTGCTGGCCGCGCTGCAGGACTGCCAGCGGCGCGAACTGGCCTTGTGCGAACCGCGCGCGCTCACCCCCCTGTCGTTTCCGTTGTGGACGGAAAGCCTGCGCGGGCAGGTCAGCACCGAAACGTGGCAGGCACGCGTCAAGCGCGCCGCCGAGCAATTGGAGAAGCGCTATGCACGCGTCGGCTGAGTCAGGACTTGCCATGGAGCTGGCGGGAGAGCGCGTCCTCCTGCTGGGCGCGCGCGCCTTGTACTGGCCCGCGCGGTCCCGGCTGGTCATCGCGGACCTGCACCTGGGCAAAAGCCACGTATTTCGCCAGGCCGGCATCGCCGTGCCGCGCGGGGCCACATTGGACGACCTGCGGCGATTGTCGGAGCTGGTCGCCCTGACGGCAGCCAATGAACTGATGATCGTGGGCGACGTGCTGCACGGCCCGGCGGCGCAGGCAGCCTGGCGCGATGCGTGGATTGACTGGCGGGCGGCGCACCAGGGCGTGGACGTGGCCGTGCTGGCCGGCAATCATGACCGGGCGCTGGACGGCCCGGCGCTGGGCATGCGCCAACTTGGCGAAGCGTGGGCCGACGGCCCGTTCCTGTTCCGGCACCTGCCCCATGCGGATACGCAGGGCAGGCACGTGATCGCTGGCCACGTGCATCCGAAGACCCGCGTGGCGGGAGTGCCCCGGAGTTGGCCGGCCTTCTGGTTGAGACCCGGCATCACCGTGTTGCCGGCGTTCTCGGACTTCACGGGCGGGCATGCGGTGCAGGGAGGACAGGACGTGGCGCTGGTCGCTTGCGTCGAGGGCGACGCATTGCCCTTGGGGTGGTCGCCACAGCCGCCTTGAACATGGGCACGCCGCTTGCTGTGTGGGGACGCCTCTCCGACTCCCACCCGCTTGCGCTGACATGATCGATCGCCCTGGCCTCGCACCCGATGCGACCTTATTGCAACAAGACCTCGACGAGGCGCTCGCTGGCGTACGCGCGCCGGTGGACCCTGCCCGGTGGCTGCGGATTCTCGTCGAGCGAGGGTGCGATCAACTACCGCTGCCCGGGTCGGGCCAAACGCTGGCGCGTTGGCGGGCGCTGGCAAGTGTGGGAGCGGCCGACCTGAGCCTGGTCAAGCTCTTTGAGGGTCATACCGACGCGATCGCGATCCTGGCGGAGCTGCAGGCGCCCACGCCACCGGCGAATAGCCGCTGGGGTGTGTGGTGCGCGGAGCCCCCGGACCATCGCGTCGAGATCGCGCTGCAACCGAACGGCGCTGCAGTCCTCCGGGGCGTGAAGGCCTGGTGCTCCGGCGCCGCGTCCGTCACGCACGCACTGGTAAGCGGCTGGAATCCGGCGGGCCGGCCGTGTCTGGCCGCCGTGGCGATGGATCAGGCCGGCGTTGATGTGACCGATGCGGGCTGGCATGCCGTGGGCATGCGCGCGTGCGCGAGCGTCGACGTGGTCTTTCGCGACGTTGCCTGCACGATCATCGGCGAGCCGGAAGGCTATGTGCAGCGCCCCGGGTTTCTGCATGGTGGCGCGGGCGTCGCGGCCTGCTGGTACGGCGGGATGGTCCGCATTGCACGCGCGCTGCGCAGCGCATTGCCGCCCAAGTCCGCGGACCCGCATCGCCTGGCTCACCTTGGCGCCGTCGACGTAGCCGTGGCGCAGGCGCGGGCCGTCTTGCGCGAGACCGCAGCCGAAATTGATGCGCATCCCCAGGACGCCTGTGCGATGGCATGCGCGCTCGCTCGCCTGGCGGTGGAATCGGCGGCCACCATTGTGGTGGAGCGGGCGGCGCGCGCTTTGGGCGCGGGTCCGCTCTGCCGCGATGCGGGCTTTGCGCAGGCAATGGCCGATCTGCCTGTCTTCATCCGGCAGAGCCATGCCGAGCGCGATCAGGCGGCGCACGGGCAGGCAGTGGTGCAACAGGAGGGCGCGCGATGGGAACTGTGACCGCGGACCATTTCGAGCGGCTGTACCGCGCCGACCCCGACCCCTGGCGCGTGGCAAGCGCCTGGTATGAACGCCGCAAGCGCGCGCTGCTGCTCGCGACATTGGGCCGCCAACATTATCGCCATGCCTTCGAGCCCGGTTGCGGGACAGGCGCGCTGACGCAATGCCTGGCGGAACGCTGCGCGCGCGTCAGCGCGGTCGATGTGGCGCCCGCGGCCGCCGAGCATTGCCGCGCGCGATTCGCGGGCGAGGGCGGAGATCGCGTGCAGGTGCTCGTGCTGGACCTGCCGCGGCAGTGGCCTGCCACGCCGCCGGGCGGCTTCGACCTCATCGTGCTGTCGGAGGTGGCGTACTACCTGGACGACGACGCGCTGGGCTTGTTCCTGCGCCATGTGGATGCTTCGCTTGCGACTGACGGCGAGATCGTGGCCTGTCACTGGCGTTCGGCGTTCGATGACCGCCTTCAGCCCACCGGCGCCCTGCATGCCGCGATTGGCGCGCTGCCCGGACTGGTGTGCAAAGTGCATCACGAAGAGGACGAGTTCTGCCTGGATGCCTGGCGCAGACAACAACAAGGAAGCGATTCATGATCGGCGTGTGTATCCCGGCGCACAACGAAGAGCGCTACATCGCGCACTGCCTGCGCGCCATCACGCTCGCCTCTCATCATCCCGGTCTGGGCCGCGAGGCGGTGCGGATCGTCGTCGTGCTTGATCATTGCGAGGACCGCACCGCGCCCATCGTTGCCGCGTGGCCGGTGGATTTTCTGGCTATCCGGGCACGCAATGTCGGCGTCGCACGCGCGGCAGGCGCGCATCATCTGCTGGAAGCCGGTGCGCGCTGGCTGGCCTTTACCGACGCCGATAGTTGCGTCTCGGCGGATTGGCTGGCCGACCAGCTTTCCCTGAATGCGGACGTGGTCTGCGGCACGGTGTCGGTCGCAGGATGGGAAGCGCATGGCGCGCAGGCGCAGCGGGCGCGGGGGGCCTTCGCCGCGCAGTACCAGGACCGTGACGGTCACCGGCATGTGCATGGCGCGAATCTCGGCATCGCGGCGCACGCATACCAGCGCATTGGCGGCTTCGCGGCATTGGCCTGCAGCGAGGACCAAGCCCTGGTCGACAAGCTGGAAGCAGGCGGGGCGCACATTGCGTGGACCTGCCTGCCGCGCGTCACCACAAGTGCGCGCCCTTATTCGCGCGTCGAAGGCGGCTTCGCCAGCGCACTGCGATCGGGGTGGCACGCGGACGCGGGTGGCGCCGTGACTCAGTTGGAGCCGGAGGCGGACGGCCGCGCACCCTCCCGCCATTGCCTGTGATAGTCGACGAGGCGGGCCAGCGCGTGTTCCGCGCTGGCCCGGCGGATGGCTTTGCGGTCGCCATTGAAGCGCGTCGTCTCCGTGTAGACCGCAGGCGAGGCGTCTGCGGGCCCGGCCTTGAAGACCCAGGCATAGCATTGCGTGCCGGCCGGGACTTGCGGATCGGTGTCATCGGTGACGCCGGTGTTGGAAATGGCGACGTTTGCCGGGCTGTTGCGCGCGGCCCCAAGGGCCATCTCCTGTGCCACCGCCTCACTGGTGAGGTTGTGGCGCTGCAACGTGCGTGCAGCCACGCCCAGACACTCCTGTTTCGCACGCGGCGAGTAGGTCACGAACGCGCAGTCCAGCAGCGCGCCCGCGCCCGGTATGTCTGCGAGCGTGGCGGCGATCAGGCCTGCCGTGCACGACTCGGCCGTCACCAGTTTCAGCGATTGTTCATGCATGTAGGCGGCAACGCGTTCGATGGCATTCATTCCCGTCCCTCCTGAGTGATCACCCGGGGCCAGCAAGACGCGTGCCGCCTGTACGCCGCGTTACATGCGCTGCGTTTTGAGCGCCGCCTTATCGCTCAGGCGGCCTGTGCGCCACCGCCACGCCCACGGACCCGCATGGCAGACGGTATTTACCGCCGCCAAGCCATGTAACCGGCTCGCCTGTCGGCAGCGTGCAGACATAGATCGGGACGGCGGATGTTTCCTGGTTTCTCTTCGCGATCAATCGCCGTTCTACGCGGCATGTCGAACGATCGGGGAGTTTTACGATTACGTCGGACAGCCTGGATCCTGAAGCCATATTCATCTCCTGAATGTCGTGTGTCGTGTTGCCGGATGCGGTTGTTCGGCCTTGCGGCGGCGTTCTGACCGCATGGCCCATTCTTAGCATCGCGGCTGCCTTTGGCCTATCGGCCATACAGCGTGGACCGTGCGTGCTCCCCCAGCGCGCCGCCCACCCGGCACAGCACTTGCTGGTCCGAACAAAGCGGGCAAGGCAGGGCACGCATTCCGACCCGGCCGGACCCGCTCGATTCGCAACTTGCAACGGGAGAGACGAGATGAATAAAGACCCGAGGAATACGTCCGGAAGTCGCGGCGACCGGGAACCGTGGCAGGACCCCGCGCCTTCCTTCGGCTACCAGGGCGAAGGCACGCGGGAGGGCGGGACGCGCAATACCCGCGAGCCGGTCCGCAGCCGCAGCGCCGATCCTGGCCAGAGCAGCTATGGCGGTTTTTCCAACGAAGATCCGTCGCAGCAGCGTCAGCAGGTTTATGGCGGCCAGGATCGCGACCGTCGCGACGATCGCGGCTACGGGGCGCAGGGCCGCCAGCAGGGCGGTCAGGGCCGCGAGTTTGGCAGCCAGGTCAGCCGGGACCGTGGCTACGGCGGCCGGGATCAGGGCTACGACGGCCCCACGTCCTTCGGCGACGACGAAGGCGGCTACTACGGCGACCGTCCTGCTTGGCGGGAAGAATCCATGTCGTTCGAGACCGCCGAGCGCGGCGGTTACAACCGCGGCCCAACCGCGTGGCGCGATCGCGGATCGCGGCGCACCGACCCTAGGGGCTATGTCCGTTCGGACGAGCGGGTGCGCGAAAACGTCTGTGAGGCGCTGGCCCATAGCGGGCTGGATGTGAGCGACGTGTCGGTTTCGGTGGCAGACGGCAGGGTCGTGCTGGAAGGCACGGTGCCGAATCGCCGTATCAAGCACCACGTCGAGGACTGCACCGTGGAGTGCGCCGGCGTGAACGATGTCGACAACCGGATACGTGTCGCGGGCACTTCCGGCCCTGGCGCATCCGGCGCCGGCGGCTCGGGTGCTGGCAGCTCGGGCAGCACGACGGAATGACTAGTTCCGGTAATGAACTCTGGCCGATAGGGCCCTGACGAAAGGAGCAGACCATGACGAAACAAAAGGACAACTCGCAGGACAAGGACGCGCCGGACCGAAGCGAGGACGACACGCCCCGCGAATCGCAGGCAAGCCACGGCGACACGCAAAACCGCACGAAGAAGGAGGGCCATACCACCCAGATTGGTACTGGCCAGGACCAGCAGAGCCAACGCAACCGCGGGCAGGGTGCCCGCTCCAAACCTTGAGCCGCGGCTCGGGGTTTGCACGGCGTGCAAGCCGATGACGCTCGACGCGTTGTGGGACTTCTTGCAGTGGCCGGCCATGGCGGCGTCGCTTGGCGCCGCCTGGCTGGTCGCCTCCCGCAGTGTGCGGCGGCGCAATATCGGCTTTTGGGTGTTCCTGGTGAGCAACGTACTCTGGGTGGCATGGGGACTTCACGATGACGCATGGGCACTTATTGCACTGCAACTCGGGTTGGCGGTGCTTAATGTGCGCGGCGTGCTGAAAAACGACCCCTAAGCTTCCTGCGCGCGCGCCCAAAGACCTATACTTTTTCGATCACGCACGCTCCGGCGTACGAAACAGGGCGTTTGCCGCCATGCCCCGCGCGGCGTACGCCGGGCAATCATGTGCGATGGGTCATGGCCCCTTTCCAAGGAGGCGTATCCCATGTCGCGCCCAACCAGATAGACGGCTTGCTTTAGACGCTGTTTGCAAATCATCGCCTTCGAGGAGATGTGTGATGAACAAACTGTCCAGCAGCACAATAGACGCGTTGCGCGCGGCAGCAAGAGGCCAGGTGCTCGCGCCCGAGGATGCCGGCTACGAAGAATCCCGGAAGATATGGAATGCAATGGTCGACCGCCGTCCGGCGGTCATCATGCGATGCGCGGGCGCGGCCGACGTGCGCCAAGCCGTGAATTTCGCGCGAGAAAACCATCTGACGGTGTCGATGCGTGGCGGCGGTCACAACATTGCGGGCACCGCCGTCTGCGACGGCGGCATGATGATCGATCTGTCGCCGATGAAATCGGTGCGCATCGATCCGGAGCGGGCCCGGGCCTACGTGGAACCCGGCGCCACCCTGGCCGATTTTGACCACGAAGCACAAGCTTTTGGCCTGGCGGTTCCCCTGGGCATCAACTCCACGACCGGCGTGGCCGGCCTGACCCTGGGCGGCGGTTTTGGCTGGCTGACGCGCAGGTTCGGCATGACGATCGATAACCTCGTTTCCGCGGATGTCGTCACGGCCGACGGCCAGTTGTTACGCGCCAGCGAATCGGAAAACCCGGACCTTTTCTGGGCGCTTCGCGGCGGGGGCGGCAATTTTGGCGTGGTCACGATGTTCGAGTTTCAGCTTCATCCGGTGGGTCCCGAGGTGTATGGCGGACTTGTCGTGGTGCCGCTCGAACAGGGACGGCAGGCGCTGGCGCGATACCGGGACGCGTTGCCCGGCATGCCCCCAGAGCTGACCGTGTGGGCCGTGCTCCGGCAGGCCCCGCCGCTGCCCTTTCTGCCGGAGTCCGTGCACGGCAAACCCATCGTCGCCTTTGCCGCCTGCTACACGGGCGGCGTGGATAGCGGGCCGGATGCCCTGGAGGTGGTGCGCAGTCTGGGCGAGCCCTATGGCGAACATCTCGGGCCCATGCCATACGCGGCTTGGCAACAAGCCTTCGATCCGTTGCTGACGCCGGGCGCGCGCAATTACTGGAAGTCCCACAACATCGGGGATCTGCAGGACGGCCTGATCGACGCCGTGCTTGCAGCGGTGCAGGACGTTCCGTCGCCGCAATGCGAGATCTTCTTTGGGCACATCGCGGGCGCGGCGATGGGCGTGCCGGTGTCCGCCACGGCGTATCCCCACCGGTCCGCGCAGTTCGCCATGAACGTGCATGGACGCTGGGACGACCCGAAGGACGATGAGCGGTGCATCGCCTGGGCGCGCGACATCTTCAAGGCCACCGAGCCCTATGCGCAGGGAGGCGTCTACGTCAATTTCATGACGCAGGAGGAAACCGCCCGCGTGGGCGCGGCTTATGGCGAGAATTTCGACCGCCTTGTTCAAGTGAAGACGCGCTACGATCCGCACAATCTTTTCCGGCATAACCAGAACATCAAACCGGCCGCACCCTGACGGAGGTGCGCGGCGCTCGGCCGGGCCGGCGTGATGTTGCGCGGGACCGGCCCCGCGCTCAGTCTTCCGGCAGCAAGATTTTCAAGCTGATCTGCGATCCTGGTTTCGCTGCGACGTGGACATCGCCACCACGTCGGGCTGCCAGGACGCGACGCAATCGCCCTTGAGCGCGACTTGACCGAAGATCAATGCAACTGGTCCGACCCTTCGGGCTGCAACCCCGACAAGGCGTTCCAGTCCGGATCCTTGAACATGCGCAGTTCAAGCGGATACTCGGGGTGACCCGCGAGGCATTGATTGAACGCCTCCAGGAAGGCCTCGACGTCCGGCGTGTAGTAACGCCACTCTTTCTGATGATTGCCCGTCAGGCAAGCCACCTGCACACCGACGTCGGAATTCTCGAAACCCTGCTCGATGGCCTCTTCGAAGCTGTTGGTGCGTTTCTTGTCTTCGTCATTGGGCATGCCCGACTCGATGCCCTGGTATGGCCAGGTGATGATGATCAGGTTCTCGTTTCTCTGACGATCTGACTCGGGCGGCAGCCCGGTGCGAAACCGAATGACGACCGGCAGATCGTTGATCCGGGCTTCGCCCACCGACCACAGATCGCCTGGAAAAATGCTGCGCATTGCTTGATCTCCTGCTGAATTCAACGTCGAACAGGTGCGGAGTCTATCGCATGGCGTTGCGCGGGGGCGCGCGTCAAGCCTGAATCCCAGGCCGATGCCTCGCCACAGGCGATCCGGCCGCGATTTGAATGCCGTACCCGCAACGTTGATCTTGCTACCGTCGAGGAACTCGGACACCGTATCGCAACTGCTCGATTCCTTCGTCGCCCGGTGCGCTCAACGCAAACGCCATCCTGCTGAAAAATCGCAGCAACTGTCCGCCAATTCCGCCACGCTTTCACAAAACGCCACATCCGCATCCCGGCGGAACATCGCGCTGTAGACGGATTGCGGTGGCGCGACGCTGGTGCGGGCGATGACGAGTTGCCGCGCGCTGACCATGTCCGCAAAATAGTCGCGTGGCAGACAGCACACGCCAAACCCGGCGGCAGTCAACCCGGCCATCGCGATGAGACTGTTGATGGTGAAGATGTTGCTTGCCGCCGTATGGGGGCGCAACCAGCCGTCGTAGATCATGTTCAGTCCGGACTCGCGGCTTTGTCGCAGCAGCGGCAGCCGGGCGATATCGGCCGGCGTGTAGACGCGGCTGGCGTCGATCAAGTCGGGACTGCCCATCCACGCGAATTCCAGGCGCTGCAGCGCGACTACCTGCAGGTTCGGTTCGGCGAATTCGCCGTGCAGGAAAGCCATGTCCAGTTGCCCAGCCTGCAGACGCTTGAGCAGGTCGGCGCCCAAATCTATATGCGGTTCCAGCGTGATGCGCGGGTAGTGGGCGCGCAGAAGGCGGATGAGGGCGGGCAGCCAGGTCATCGCGGTGATCTCCGTAATGCCGAACCGGAAGGTGCCCGTCAGTGTGTGCTGTCCCTTCAGACGCGCCAGCAGGCGATCACGGTGACCAAGCATCTGCTCGGCCAGCGCATAGATTTCGTGGCCTCGGGCAGTCAGCTCGGCCCGATGACCGGAGCGGTCGAACAGGGCGATGTCGAAGTCGGCTTCCAGTTCCTGGATGCGCTTGGTGATGGCGGATTGTGTGGTGTGGAGCTTCTGCGCCGACGCGGCAAACGTCCCTAGCCGAACCGTCCAATAAAGCGCTTCAATCTGTTTGAAGGTCAGCATGCGAGCTCAGGCAAAGCGTGGGTTTCATTCCAAAATTTCCCGTAGGGGGTAACCCCTATATTCTGAAAAGTGATGAAGTTAGCTGAAATTTAATCCCTTTTTCGGACGGACAAAAGCTCGCACCATTCGGTCTGGCTCATTTCCGGCCGTCCCCCTCGCTTCTGGAAACGGACGAACGGGCGGCTTTCGATTCAGGACAAGCAGACCGTCATGGCTACCATCTCCACCGGCGCACGCATGTTGCCGGCTTCTCCCGTTGCGCCCGCCTCCATCCTGGAAGCGCTTGCAGGCATCGTCACTCCGCATCTCAGCGACAACCTTGCGCGCCGCGAGGGCATCACCGGACTGCACCGCTACAACGGAAGCGGCAAGATGGTGGGCACCGCACTAACCGTCAAGACCAGGCCCGGCGACAACCTGCTGATCTACAAGGCCATGATGCAGATCGAGCCGGGTCACGTGCTGGTTGTCGACGCCGGCGGCGATCTTTCGAATGCGGTGCTGGGTGAAATCATGAAGCGCTATCTGCAGATCCATGGCTGCGTGGGCGTTGTGGTCGACGGCGCGATTCGCGATGTCGCCGCCTTCCAGGCGGACAGCTTCCCCTGCTATGCGCGCGGCCACATCCACCGCGGCCCGTACAAGGACGGCCCGGGCGAGGTCAACGTGCCGGTTTCCATCGGCGGCCAGGTCATCAACCCCGGTGACATCCTCGTGGGCGACGAGGACGGGCTGGTCAGCTTCCCGGCGTCGGAAGCCGAGGCCCTCATCGTTGCGGCCCATGCGCATGCCGACAAGGAAGCGCGCATCATGGCCGAAATCGCCACCGGCGAAAAAACCCAGAGCTGGATGCAGGCTGCGTTTGCCGCAAAGGGGCTCGCATGAACGCCGCGACCTCTGAATTCCTGGCCGAACGCGCCCGCGCCATCAAGCCGTCACCCAGCATGATGGCCAAGAGCCGGGTCGACCAACTGCGCGCCACGGGCCGCGACATCGTGGACTTCACCGTTGGCGAACCCGACCTGCCCACGCCAGCACATATCGTTCAGGCGGGCATCGATGCGCTCAATAGCGGCGATATCCGCTACACCTCTTCCATCGGCACCAAACCGCTGCTCGAAGCCGTCCGTGCCAAATTCCAGCACGAGAACGGGTTGGAGTACGGCGCGGACGAGGTCATCGTCGGCGTGGGCGCCAAGCAATTGATCTTCACCGCGCTGGCCGCCACCGTGCAGGCCGGCGACGAGGTCATCATCCCGGCGCCGTACTGGGTTTCCTATCCCGACATGGTGCTGGTGAATGACGGCACGCCGGTCGTGGTGGTCTGCCCCGAGTCAGACGGCTTCAAGCTCACGCCGGAAGCATTGGAGCGCGCCATCACGCCGCGCACGAAGTGGGTACTGCTGAACACGCCCAGCAATCCGACCGGCGCGATGTATGGCGCGGACGAGTTGATCGCACTGGCGCAGGTGCTGGCGCGCCATCCGCAGGTCTGGCTTCTGACCGACGAGATCTATGAGCACCTGGCCTATGGCGGCGCGCGTCATGTGTCGCCCGCCACGGTGGCCCCGGAACTGGCGGCGCGCACGCTGACCATCAACGGGGTCTCGAAAGCCTATGCGATGACAGGCTGGCGCCTGGGTTACGCGGGCGGTCCGAAGGCGCTGATCAAGGCGATGGCCACGCTGATCTCGCAAAGTACGAGCTGCGTCAGCGCAATCAGCCAGGCGGCCGCCCGCGTCGCGTTGACGGCCGACCAGCAGTGCGTCCATGACGCCAACGCGCTGTTCCATGATCGGCGCGACCGCATCGTGGCGTTGCTGAACGAAGTGCCTGGCATCCGCTGCCCGGTGCCGGAGGGCGCGTTTTACGTCTATCCGTCGGTCGAGGGCTTGCTGGGCAAGACCACGCCGGCCGGCCGAGCGCTTGGCAGCGATCTCGACGTCGTGATGTACCTGCTGGACGAGGCGGGCGTGGCCTGCCTGGACGGCGCGGCGTATGGCCTGTCGCCGTATTTGCGGCTGAGCTTTGCGACATCGATGGAAAACATCGAAGAGGGTTGCCGCCGCATCCGCGAAGCGTGTGCCCGGCTCACCTGAATACGGGCTTTTTCAGATCTTTATACCTACTACATACCAAGGGAATCCCATGAAGACGTTCATCTCCTCCTTCGTTGCCATCGTCGGCCTGGCCGCCACGCTGGCCCCCGCCGCGAATGCCGACACCCTGCAGGACATCAAGGCACGTGGCAAGTTCATTTGCGGCACCATGGGCACGGCCGAGCCGTTCAGCTTCCAGGATCCGAAGACCCGCGGCGTGGTCGGCTATGAAGTTGACGTGTGCCAGGCGCTTGCCGACAGCCTGGGCGTGCCCCTCGAGCTCAAGCTGATCGCCGTCGAGGCCCGCATTCCCGAGCTGATCGCCGGTCGTGTGGACGTCGTGGCCGCCAACCTGGGGTGGACGCCTGAGCGCGCCAAGCAGATCGATTACTCGCACCAGCATTTCGTGAGCCCGCAGAAGATCCTGTCGCGCGAGTCGGACAAGGACCTGAAGGCGCCGGCCGATCTCGCCGGGAAGCGGATCAGCGCGGTGCGCGGCTCGTCGTCGGAGCAAGGCGCGCGCAAGAACATCCCGAACGTGGACCCTGTGACGTTCAAGGACCCCAGCGGCGCGTTTCTTGCCCTGCAGCAGGGCAAGGTGAGCGGCTTTGTCGGTTCCGAACTGATGCTGGTCAAGCTGCAGAACCAGGCCGCCTCGAGCGCCGTGCCGGTCAAGATCCTGGAGCCGGCGCTGTTCATCGAGCCGTGGGGCGTGGGTGTGCGCAAAGGCGACACGGCGATGCTGAACCAGGTGAACAAGGTGCTGGACGACATGGAAGCGTCCGGACAGGCCGCCAAGACATTCGACAAGTGGTTCGGCACGGGCACCCAGTTCAACATCAAGCGCGACTTCCACATCGAAGCCATCAAGGGCTGACGCGTCGCGCGTGCTGGAGCCTCGTTCGATGCATTACATCTACGACTTCGGCGCCATTTTCCAGGGCGAGTATCCGGACTGGTTGCTCAGGGGGTTGATCACCACCCTGGCGCTGGCCGGGCTTGCCTGGATCCTGGCGTTCTCCGTGGGCAGCCTGCTGGCGGTGATCCGCCTGACAGGCTCGCCCGTTGCCAATGGGTTGATCGCGACGTATGTCGCGTTCCACCGCAACGTGCCCATGCTGGTGCACATTCTGTTCTGGTACTTCGGCGTGCCGGCGCTGCTGCCCGTCGCCGTCACCGACTGGCTCAACAGCCATGGCAGCGAGTTCATCCTTTCCTGCATCGCGATCGGACTGGTGATGTCGGCCTACGTCTGCGAAGACTTGCGTAGCGCGGTGCGTGGCATTCCGCCAGGACAGGTCGAGGCCGCGCGGGCGTTGGGGCTGAGTTTCCTGAAGACAATGCGCAAGGTCGTTCTTCCCCAGACCTTCCGCATTGCGATCCCGCCATTGCTGAACCAAACCCTGCTGCTGCTCAAGAACACCAGTTTGGCAATGGCCATTGGCGTGACCGAGCTGACGGCGGCGGGGCGCGAGATCGAGAACAACACGTTCCGCACGTTTGAAGCCTATGCCGTGGTGACGGTGATCTATCTCGTGCTCTCGTTCCTTATCATGGGCGGCGGCGCGATCCTGCAACGACGCTACCGTCCGCTGGGAGTGCGCTGACCATGTGGGACATCCTCAAAGACAATTGGCTGCTGCTCCTGATCGGCCAGTATCCCCATGGCCCGATCGGCGGTTTGGCGGCCACCCTGGGCTTGGCGGCGATCAGCCTGGCGCTGGCGCTTCCCTGCGGCGTGCTGCTGGCGCTGGGCCGCATCAGTCCCTACCGGATCTTCTACTGGCCGTCTTCTGCCGTGGTTTATCTGGTGCGCGGCCTGCCGCTGCTGATGTTCATCTTCTGGGCGTACTTCTTCGTGCCGCTCATCATCGGCCGCCCCGTCGCAGGCACGACCACGATGGTGGTGGCGCTGGTTTGCTACGAAAGCGCTTATCTGGCCGAAATCATCCGCGCCGGCATCCAGGCGCTGCCGCCCGGTCAGCAGGAAGCCAGCCGTGCGCTGGGTCTTTCCTACATGCAGACCATGCGACGCGTCATCCTGCCGCAGGCGCTCTACAACATGCTGCCCAGCATGCTGAGCCAGTTCGTGTCCACAGTGAAGGAAACGTCGCTCGCATACGTGATCAGTGTCCAGGAGCTGACGTACGCCGCAAACCAGATCAACAGCGTCTTGCTGACCAAGCCCTTCGAGGTGTTCGGACTGCTTGCGCTGACTTACTTCGTGTTGAACTTTGGCTTGAGTTCCCTGGTGCACCTGACCGAACGCCGAATTGGCAGACGGCGCGCCGGACTTGCGCCTGTCCAGAAAGTGGTGCCCACATGATCCGATTTTCCGAAGTGCAGAAGTGGTATGGCGAATATCAGGCGCTGGCCGATGTGACAGCGCAGGTCGACCGAGGCGAGGTTGTCGTGGTGTGCGGGCCTTCCGGGTCTGGCAAGTCCACGCTGATCCGCACCGTCAATCGGCTGGAGCCCATTCAGAACGGTGTCATTGAAGTCGACGGCAAGGACATCTATGGCAAGGACGTCCATCTGGACTCGTTGCGCAGTCATATCGGCTTTGTGTTCCAGCAGTTCAATCTCTTTCCGCATTTGTCCGTGATGGAGAACCTGATGCTGGCGCCGCTGCAGTTAAGGCGCGCGCGCCGCCCCGAAGCTCGCGAGCGCGCCATGCAATTGCTGGAGCGGGTGGGGCTTGCCCACAAGGCGGATGCTTACCCCGCGCAATTGTCCGGCGGCCAGCAGCAGCGCGTGGCCATCGCCCGTGCTCTGGCCATGAGTCCCCCGGTCATGTTGTTCGACGAACCCACCAGCGCGCTGGACCCCGAAATGGTGGGCGAGGTGCTGCAGGTGATGAAGGGCTTGGCGAAGGACGGCATGACGATGGTGTGCGTAACGCACGAGATGGGCTTTGCCAGGGAGGTCGCGGACCGCGTCTGGTTCATGGACGCGGGACGTATCGTGGAAACCGGGACGCCAGACGATTTCTTCAACCGGCCGCAGACCGCCCGGGCTCAGAAGTTTCTGGCGGAGATCCGGCACTGAAGCAAGGGCTGCGGGAGTTGCACCTTCGACCCCGACGTGGCGCGTCGGGCATCACCACGTGTATTTCACACCGATCCGCCCCGCATACTGGTGGTAGTCCTGCGCGCCCCAACTGCCCGAGGCGTTGACCCATCCCGTCCAGCCCTTCGTGAAGGCGGCATTGACGCCCACCTTCAATTCATATCGGTCCTTGGGATATAGTCCCCCGAAAGGTAGTTGATTGAACGACACGGAACTGTCGACGTTGCTATGCCACCAGTTCACCGTCGCGAAGGGTTGGGCCTTGCGGTTATTGCCCAGGTCAACCGTTGTAAAGGTACGAACCCCAAGGCGGGAGATGGTCCCGTTCGAGTCGGCCCGGTCTACATGGGTACCGTTCTGCTCCGTGATGCTGTCGGTGTCGCTGTCGACATAAATCACTTGGGCCTGCGGTTCCAGTACCCAGTTTTCCCGCAGTGCGAATGCGTAACCGGCCTCCGCCGATATCGCCCAAGCCCGCGAGTCATAGTCCACGCGCGGCAGCTCGCTTCCTTGCACTCGGTTGTCGAACCAGCCGTATTGGAACCAGGTGTCGACGTACGCGCCCAGTTTGGTTTCGTCGTTTTGAAACCATGTGCCGTACACGCCGGTGCTGTATCCGCTGACGCGGCCCCTTGCCTTATATGGGTTGCCATCGGCGCGGGCGGTGCTGTCTGCCGTCCCGTACCCGAGCATGGCGCCAAAGTGTAAGCGATCGGTGTCTGAAAATAGCCTCCACTGCGCAAGTTCGCCGCCGCCCTGCAGCAGGAAAAGGTCCGTGCTGACGTCAAAGTTGCCATCGCGGCTGTGGGTGCCTTCCCATTTTCCGGACGTACGCAGCCAGAACGCCCTGCGCTTGCTATCGTCTTGCGCGAATTGTTGCGATTCGATGAATTGAGGTTCGCCCATACGGTCGTGCATGCTTTGCACGAACATCTGTCCAACCAGGCGTTGGTTCGCCAGATACGCGGCGATTTCTGGCCGATACAGGGGCTCGGGGTCGGGCGTAGGCTCGGGCGGAACTGGCGGAATCGGCGGGTCAGGCGGCGTCGGCGGCGCGGGGGGCGCGGGCGGGTCGGGATCCTTTTCAGACCGCAAGTACCAGTTCTGGTCTGCCGGCGCGGCGGACCCTTGGTAGAGCCGATATTCGTAGGGGCCGGCCACCGCGCGCCCAGACAATGCGAACGCACCTGCCCCGGACACCCCTCCATTGACCACTTCGACCACTTGAATTCCGCTTGCCCTCGTCAAGGCGCCTGGGCCGCCCGCGTTCTTGATGCGCAGTTGCGATGCGCCTGTGGCGCTGCCCCCGTCGATGACGAGCGTGTCCGAGGGCGACCCGTCAGCCCCCAGGAAGGTATTGAGCGCGACGGTGCCGTTCCCGCTGTAATTCTGGACAGTCAGCGTCTTGTACGTGCCGGCCTGTGGAGGCGTGAAGTCGATAAGGCTGTCGTTGTTGGCCAGGGTGGTGACCGTTGAGTTTCCCGTCATCACCCAATTGCTGTCATTGCTCATCGAAAGGTTGGCCGTGCTGCCGGGCTGCGTCAGCACCCGCCCGTGGATCAACGTTGCGCTGGCAGCGATATCCGCGGTGGCGGCCGACGTGGCCCCAATGTTGATGGCCGCATTACCTCCCGTGACGGACGAGCCGGTCAAGGACACGACGGCGGGGCCTTGTGTGAGGCGAATGGCGTCGGCTTGGGCTGAGGTGATAGTGGAATCTACGAGCGTGAACGACTTTGCCGCGGCACCCGCCGTTCCAGTCAGATGCAAGCCCTGGGCGTTGGCGCCTGCCGTTTGCAGCGTCGCGCCGGTGGCGCTGAAACGCGTGGCATTGGCGGACACCCGTACGGCATCCGCGTCCGCGCCCTGGGTGCTGACCAGGCTTCCTGTCTCGCCGTCGCGATCCAGATTGACGGTTCCCCAGCCCTCCACATGGATGCCGTAGGCCGCCTGTCCGGCGGTGCTTACCTGGGCGCCGCTGATGGTGGCCACGGCGCCGGACTGGGTGCGCACGCCGACTGAGCGGTCCGCCGTGGTCTGGATGAGCCCGCCGTCGACGGTGACTGGCACGACGCCGGTGACAAACAGCGCAAACGTGCCGGCGGCCAGCGTGCTCACCTGCGTGTCTTTCATCGCAATGCTGCCGCTGCTGGCGTAGACGCCATAAGTGCGGTCGGACTGGATGGACATGCCGTCGGACACGAATGCGCCGTCGGTGACGATATAGACGCCGATCGCGTTCGCGCCCTGCGTATGCACTGACGTGCCGTTGCCCGTGAATTTACCGAAGTCCTGCACCAGAACGCCGTGCACCGACGCCCCTTCGGTCGTGATGGACCCGTTTATCGTGGTGACTTCACTGCCCTTGTTGAGCACGTGGACGCCATACGCGGTCGTGCCCTTGGTAAGGATGGCGGTGTTGTGAAGTTCGGCTTTGGCGCCTTGCCACACCTCGGCGCCTTTGGAGCCGTCTTGCAGCGTTGTCAGCGTCGAGTCTCGCATGACCGTCGTGGCGCTGGCGCCAAAGGTGCGCAGGGCATGAGAGCCGGCGAAATCCGTTGTGACATATACGTTCGTGCCGTCGAACTGTGCCGGAAGGCCCGCTGATCCAACGTTGTAAATGCCCCGCACGCTGCCGCCGGTGGCGTACACATACACGCCGCCCGGCTTGACCTCCATCCGGCCGCCGGAACGGACATACAAGCCGTCGATGGCATCGCCATTGACGCTGATGCGGATCGGGGTTCCATCGCCGAGCGAGGGGTCCAGGATAGCCAGTCCGCCCTGAACCTGAATACCCGTGCCGCCCATGTTCTGGGGGTAGGGAGGCTTGGGCGTGATGACGGTGCCCCCGACAAACGTCTTTTCCTCGCCGGTCACAACCCGGAAGGGAATCGTATAGGTGCCTTGCGGGATTACCTCTGCCATCGATGCCGCGCCGCTGAGCGATGCTGCCAGGGTGATGGCGACACGAGCCGCGCGGTTTGGCGACTGAAACACCTGAGGGGCGTCTTCATGTTCTGCACATTTCACGAGCGGCTCCTGCCAGAGGGAGGTGACGGAAGTCAATCTGGACGCAGCAGGAACATCGATGCGTCGTCCTTTCGAGCAGACACAACATGAACTTTGAGAACCCTACTACTACTTTTTTCCTCGTGCAAACGGTGGAGGACACGATCGCATGCATTATTGGCTGCAAGCGCAAAGCGCGCCGACAAATTAGGGAAAACCATTAACTGCGTGAATATGCGTGGTTAACGATTCGCCCTGGAATGAAGACGCCATATTGCGCGGCATTAATGGTAAAAGTTGAATTGCTATCGCGCTGCAGGTCGTTCCATCGTGTCTCTTTCTGGGGGTCGCATGGCTGTACAGCAGTACGCAGTAAGGCAATTTGTTGGGCAGATGCAAAGGGCGGTCACCGCGGTTGGCGGGCTGGTGGCGATTTTCATCGCGTTCGGGTTGCCGCGCGCCGCGTTGGCAACCGAAGGCGCGCTGGGACGCCAGATTACCGGGACGAACGTGCAGCCCAACGCGGGCATCGTTTCGCCCGAGCCTATGTGGGCCGTCAACCTTACCCAGATCTATCTGGATGGCCGGGTGGGCGGCAGCAGGGAAGTGCCCGTCGCCGGACGGACGTCGCTGGGGTTGGACGCCCAGGTTTCCTTTACGCTGGCCACGATTCTGAAAACCTGGGATACGGGCACGGGCCGCTGGAACTTTGCCTCCAGTTTCACCTTGCCGTACGTCTGGACGAAGGTGGATGCGACACTCACCGGTGCGGGCGGCCGGCAAGCTGGCCAGAGCGACACGGCGTCAGGCCCGTTCGATCTTTACTTTTCTCCGATCATCGCGGGCTACCACTTTTCTGAAACGTCCCACATGGCGCTCAGTTTGAATATCTGGGCGCCCACAGGAAAGTACAACGCCAACGACATGGCGAATCCCAGCCTGAACAACTGGACTTTCATCCCGCAGGTTGCCTATACCAAGATCTTTCCGGAATCGGGATTCCAGTTCGACAGCGTGGCCGGGATTCAATTATTTACCCGCAATAACGCCACGGATTATCGCAACGCGCCCCTTTTCAGCCTGGACCTGATGGGGCGCAAGTTGTTCGACAACGGCATGAGTGCCGGCCTGGTCCTGGGCACGATTCAGCAGTTGGGGAACGACTCCGGTCCCACCGCGGACCGGCTCAACGGCTTCAAGGGTCACGACTGGGCGCTGGGCCCCATCGTCACCTACGACAGGAAGTTGGCCGATAAGCGCTCTCTGTCGGTAAGCCTTCGGTGGGTGCCCACCATCAGCAGCACGAATCGTCTGGACAGCTCGAGCACGGTAATGGGAACTGCCACGCTGGTGTTCTGAAGCCGTAAGTTCGAGTGCGCGCATGAACCTGTTGGCAGCAATTCTGAAACGGGGTGACAAGCATGGCGAAGCAAACACGAAATGGAGTGCGGGTGGCCAGCGGATTGCTGCTGGCGGGCGTGGTGCTGGGCGCTGCTGCCAGCGCCGCCTACCTCGTCATGGGCAAGCAGGCGGGCCCTGAGACCATAAAGGCCGTTCTTGGAGACGGCAAGGCCGGACCGGCCGGAATGGCGTGGGTGCCCGGTCGCGAGTTCCTGATGGGCAGCAGCCATCGGCTGGCCCAGCCTAACGAAATGCCCGCCCACAAGGTGTCGGTCAGCGGATTCTGGATGGACGTCAATGACGTAACCAACGCGCAGTTCCGGCGCTTTGTCGAGGCCACCGGTTATGTCACCACGGCGGAGCAAAAGCCGCGTTGGGAAGACCTGAAGGTCCAGTTGCCCCCGGGCACCCCGCAGCCTGATGACCGCCTGCTGGTGCCAGGCGCCATGGTTTTCGTCGGCACGGAAAGCGAAGTGTCCTTGCGCGACTATTCGCGCTGGTGGCGATACGTGTCCGGCGCCAATTGGCGGCACCCGCAAGGGCCGGGCAGCAGCATCGCCGGCAAGGACGATCATCCCGTGGTGCAAGTGTCGTACGAGGATGCGGTGGCGTACGCCAAATGGGCCGGCAAGCGCCTGCCCACCGAATCCGAATGGGAAATGGCCGCGCGCGGCGGATTGGAGCAGGCCACGTACACGTGGGGCGATGAACTGCAACCGCAAGGCCAGACCATGGCCAACATCTGGGATACGCAGCAGAAGCAGCCTTTCCCGGTGGTCAAGGACGTCAAGGTCCAGGTCGGCACGATGCCTGTCGGGACCTTTCCGGCCAATGGCTATGGCCTGCATGACATGGCGGGCAATGTCTGGCAGTGGACGGCCGACTGGTACCGCGCCGATGCCTTCAAGATCCAGTCGCAATACCGCCAGCCGCCGAAGGACCCCGCCGGGCCGGCCGACAGCTTCGATCCCGACGACGGGATCGTCCCGACCAACGCGCCGAAGCGCGTCACGCGCGGCGGCTCGTTCCTCTGCAGCGATACCTATTGCATCAGTTACCGGACCAGCGCCCGCCGCGGCACCGACCCCATGAACGGCATGTCGCATCTGGGTTTCCGGACCGTGATGACCTCCGAGCAATGGAAACTTGCACAAGCCCGCGAGCGAGGCGTGGCCAGCCGGTAGCGCTCGCAGACCAAGGTTTGTCCACCATGAGAGGTCAGGGAGACGGTAAACCGATGAGCCATCGTGACAGCATCCTGGAACTTGAGCGCGCCATGGCGCAGTCCGTGCTTGGACAGGACGGCGTCATACGCCAGGTGCTGTTGGGCCTGCTCGCGGACGGCCACGTGTTGCTGGAAAGCCTGCCCGGCCTGGCCAAGACCCGCATGGTCAAGGCGTTGGCCGCTCACCTGGCGGCCGACATGAGCCGGATCCAGTTCACGCCGGATCTTCTGCCGTCCGACATCACCGGCGCCGAGGCGCTGCAACAGGACGGCCAGGGCAACAACCGGATCCAGTTCCAGCCAGGACCCCTGTTTGGCAATCTGATCCTGGCCGATGAGATCAACCGCGCGCCCGCCAAGGTTCAAGCGGCGCTGCTGGAGGCCATGGAAGAGCGGCAGATCACCGTGGCGGGCACCACGCATCGCATGCCCGAACTCTTCATGGTGCTTGCCACGCAGAACCCGATCGAGCAGGAGGGCACGTATCCCTTGCCGGAAGCGCAGATGGATCGCTTCATCATGAAAGTCGTGCTCGACTATCCCGACGCCGCGAGCGAAGCGCGCATGCTGGCGCTGCTGCACGGAGAAGGAGGGCAGGGTGGCGCATCCCCCGGCGTTCGCCTCACCCAGGAAACGCTGTTCGCGTGCCGTGATGAAGTCAACCGCATACACGTGTCTGAAGCCCTGGACCGTTACCTGGAGGATCCCGGCGGCCCAGGCGGCATCCGAGGACCTCTGGCTGCGCAATCTGAATCTGTCTCCGGGTGGGTTTCTGCGGCAGAAGTTCGCCATTGAGGACGCCAGGAAGACTGCCGCAGCGCCGGGGAGACAACCATGAATGCCTGCATCGTCATCCTGCGCGGGGTCTGCCTGCTGATGCTGGCGCTATGGGCGTCAGCCGCGGGCGCCCAGGCCCCCGACCCGGGCCCGCAGTTGCGCGTCGACGCGCGGATGGCGGCTGCGGGGGATCTCATGGTGGGCGCCACGAGAACGTTTCAGGTCGATGTGCTGACATCGACCTGGTTCACGCAGCCGCCCGTTTTGCCTTCGGTGAATATTCCCGGCGCCCTGGTGTCCGGGCCGAGCGGCGAGGCCACGCTCATCCGCACCACGCTGGACGGCGTCGCATACCGTGGCTTGCGCTACGCCTACCAGGTCAGTCCCACGTCGACCGGCGCGATGCAAGTGCCGGCGATCGAGGTCCAGGCGCAGGTGGGCCAGGCTGCCGCGCCGCACACCGCGCGCACTCGCCC
>DALZRX010000019.1:0-23340 GCA_032015805.1 Achromobacter sp. | reverse complement strand
CATCAACATGCTGATGATGTGCGGCTGCGTCGGCAAGAGCGGCGGCGGCTGGGCGCACTACGTGGGCCAGGAAAAGCTCCGTCCGCAATTCGGCTGGGCGCCGCTGGCGTTCGCCGCGGACTGGGTCCGCCCGCCGCGCCAGATGAACGGCACCTCGTTCTTCTACGCCCACACCAGCCAATGGCGTCACGAAAAGCTGAACGTGCAGGAAGTGCTCGGCCCCACCGCCGACCGCGCCAAGTATGGCGAGCTCAGCATGATCGACCTGAATGCCCGCGCCGAGCGCATGGGCTGGCTGCCGTCGGCGCCGCAGCTTCGCACCAATCCGCTGGACGTGGTGGCTCAGGCCGACAGCCTGGGCAAGGATCCCGTCGCCCACGCGGTCGAACTGATGAAGTCGGGCGAGCTGCGCATGTCCTGCGAAAACCCGGACGACCCCGCCAACTTCCCCCGCAACATGTTCGTGTGGCGCTCCAATATCCTGGGCTCCAGCGGCAAGGGCCACGAATACTTCCTGAAATACCTGCTGGGCACGCAAAACGCTGTGTTCGGCGAGGAAGCCGACGCCATCAAGCCGACGGAAGTCACCTACGAGGAAGACGCGGCTGAAGGCAAGCTGGACCTGCTGACCGTGCTGGACTTCCGCATGAGCACCACGTGCCTGTACGGCGACATCGTGCTGCCGACGGCCACCTGGTACGAAAAGGACGACCTCAACACGTCCGACATGCATCCCTTCATCCACCCGCTGAGCGAAGCCGTGCAGCCGCTCTGGGAAAGCAAGACCGACTGGGAGATCTACAAGCTGCTGGCCAAGAAGTTCAGCGAAATCGGCGGCCCGTACCTCGGCAAGCGCCGCGACCTGGTGCTGACCCCGCTGATGCACGACACCCCGGGAGAACTCGGCCAGGCGTTCGAACCCAAGGACTGGAAGCTGGGCGAATGCGACCTGGTTCCCGGCAAGACGGCGCCGTCCATGACGGTCGTCGAACGCGACTACAACGACATCTACCGCAAGTTCACGTCGGTGGGCCCCTTGCTGGACAAGCTGGGCAACGGCGGCAAGGGCATCAACTGGAATACCCAGCACGAGGTCCATGAGCTTGCCGGCATCAACGACAGCGTCACCGAAACCGGCGTCAGCCAGGGCCGTCCGCGCCTGGATACGGCGATCGACGCGGCCGAGATGATTCTGACCTTCGCGCCCGAAACCAACGGCCATGTGTCGGTCAAGGCCTGGGAAGCGCTGGGCAAGATCACCGGACGCGACCACACGCACCTGGCGGTCGGGCGCGAGCACGACAAGATCCGCTTCCGCGACATCCAGGCGCAGCCGCGCAAGATCATCTCGGCGCCCACCTGGTCCGGCCTGGAAAGCGAAGAAGTCAGCTACAACGCCGGCTACACCAACGTCCATGAACTGATCCCATGGCGCACCCTGACGGGCCGCCAGCAGTTCTACCAGGACCACCGCTGGATGCTGGACTTTGGCGAAGGCTCGTGCGTGTACAAGCCCGCCATCGACACCAAGACGGTTGCGCCCATGCTGGGCAAGTACCCGAACGGTGAGAAGGAACTTGTCCTGAACTGGATCACGCCGCACCAGAAGTGGGGCATCCACAGCACGTACTCGGACAACCTGCGCATGCTGACCCTCAGCCGCGGCGGCCCCCACGTGTGGGTGTCCGAGGCAGAGGCGAAACAGGCCGGGCTGGTCGACAACGACTGGGTGGAAGTGTTCAACGTCAACGGCACGCTGACCGCCCGGGTGGTCGTGAGCCAGCGCGTCCCGGTCGGCATGTGCCTGATGTACCACGCACAGGAAAAGATCGTGAACGTGCCGGGCGCTGAAACCAGCGGCAAGCGCGGCGGCATCCACAACTCGGTCACGCGCACGGTGCTCAAGCCCACGCACATGATCGGCGGCTACGCCCAGCAGGCCTACGGTTTCAACTACTACGGCACCGTGGGCGCCAACCGCGACGAGTTCGTGGTCGTGCGCAAGATGAAGAAGGTGGACTGGCTGGAAGGCCCGCTCGTCGAAGAACTGCAACAAGAAGAGAAGCAATCATGAGGATACGCGCCCAAATCGGCATGGTGCTGAACCTGGACAAGTGCATTGGCTGCCACACTTGCTCGGTCACCTGCAAGAACGTCTGGACCAGCCGCGACGGTGTCGAGTATGCCTGGTTCAACAACGTTGAAACCAAGCCCGGCATCGGTTATCCGAAAGAATGGGAAAACCAGAGCAAGTGGAAGGGCGGCTGGAGCCGCACCGCCGCTGGAAAGTTGGAACCCCGCCAGGGCGGCAAGCTGCGCATTCTGGCCAACCTGTTCGCCAACCCGAACCTGCCCGCCATCGACGACTACTACGAGCCGTTCACCTACGACTACGAGCATCTGCAGAACGCGCGGCTGTCGCAGACGCCACCCACCGCGCGCCCGGTGTCCGTGCTGACGGGCAAGAAGATGGACAAGATCCATTGGGGCCCCAACTGGGAAGACGATCTCGGCGGCGAGTTCAGCTCGCGCAGCCGTGACGCGTTGTTCGAGGGCGTGCAGAAGGAGATGTACTCGACGTTCGAGAACACCTTCATGATGTACCTGCCGCGCCTTTGCGAGCACTGCCTGAACCCGGCCTGTGTCGCCAGCTGCCCGTCCGGCTCCATCTACAAGCGCGAAGACGACGGCATCGTCCTGGTCGATCAGGACAAGTGCCGCGGCTGGCGCATGTGCATCTCGGGTTGCCCTTACAAGAAGATCTACTACAACTGGAACAGCGGCAAGGCCGAGAAGTGCACTTTCTGCTACCCGCGTATCGAGGCCGGCCAGCCGACCGTGTGCTCGGAAACCTGCGTGGGCCGCATCCGCTACCTGGGCGTGCTGCTGTACGACGCCGACCAGATCGAGGACGCCGCGTCCACCGCGAACGAGCAGGACCTCTACCAGTCGCAGCTCGACCTGTTCCTGGACCCGCATTCGCCCGAGGTGATCGCCGCGGCGCGCGAGCAGGGCATCCCGGAGTCGTGGCTGGAAGCCGCCCGCAACTCGCCGGTCTACAAGATGGCCGTGGAATGGAAGGTCGCCTTCCCGCTGCACCCGGAATACCGCACGCTGCCGATGGTCTGGTACATCCCGCCGCTGTCTCCCATCCAGACGGCCGCCGAGTCCGGCAAGATGCCGCAGCGTACCGTGGGCAAGAGCGGCATGATCCCGGACGTGTCCACCCTGCGCATCCCCGTGCGCTATCTGGCCAACCTGCTGACGGCCGGCAAGGAAGCGCCGGTGTTGCAGGCCCTGGAGCGCATGCTGGCCATGCGCGCCTTCAAGCGGTCCGAAACCGTCCACGGTGAACGCGATACGGCCCTGCTGGATCAGGTGGGTCTGTCCGAGGAAACGGTGCAGGACATGTACCGCATCATGGCCATCGCCAACTACGAAGACCGCTTCGTCGTACCCAGCAGCCACAAGGAAGTCGTCGAAGACAGCTTCAATGAAAAGGGCAGTTGCGGCTTCACCTTCGGCAACGGCTGCTCGGGCGGCGTGTCGGAAGGCACCTTGTTCGGCCGCAAGCCGCAAGGAAGCGAAATCTTCATCGAAATGCCCAAGTCCCGCAAGAAGGCCGTTTCGGCCTGAGGATAGGAGAACACCATGAGCCTGTACCGTCTGCTTTCCGCCATGCTGTGCTATCCCGAGCCCGAGCTGCTGGACTACCTCGGTGAACTGGAAGAGGCCCTGGCGGCCTACCCGGACGCCGAGGAAACCCTGCAGCCGCTTGTCGGCTACCTGGCCTCCAACGACCTCATTCCCCTGCAGGAGAATTACGTCGCCACGTTCGACCGCAACCGCTCGCACTCGTTGCACCTGTTCGAGCACGTGCACGGCGAAAGCCGTGACCGTGGCCAGGCCATGGTCGACCTGCTGGAGACCTACCGCGCACACGGCTTTGAACCGATCGTTTCCGAACTGCCGGATCACGTGCCGCTGTTCCTGGAGTTCCTGGGCGTCATCGACCCCGACACCGCCCAGGAACTGCTGGACGAAGCCATCCACGTGCTGGCCGCCATCGGCGCGCGCCTGGCCAAGAGCGAAAGTTCCTACGCCTGCATCTTTGCCGTGCTGCGGGCCCAATCCCGTGTGATTCCCCGCGTGCAGACTGAAGCGCCGGTGCGTGACATGGACGAGGCCATGGAGGCCTTCGGCGCCGGTCCGGACGGCGTGGAACCGCTGCTGCGGCCGTTTTCGGGCGATGGCGCGCAGACCGTGCACTTCTATCCCCGTTCCGCCGCGACTCATTAACGCCCAGGACGACGCATCATGAACTCCCTGAACCAGTTTCTTTTCGGCATTTATCCGTACATCGCGCTGACGGTCTTCCTTCTCGGTAGCCTGGCCCGCTTTGAACGCGAGCAATACACCTGGAAGTCCGATAGCTCGCAACTGCTGCACCGCGGCCAGTTGCGGCTGGGCAACATCCTCTTCCACATCGGCATCCTCGGCCTGTTCTTCGGGCATCTGGTGGGGCTGCTTACCCCCGTCATCGTGTGGGACACGCTGGGCGTCTCCCATTCGCTGAAGCAGATGGTCGCCATGGTGGCTGGCGGCGTGATGGGCGGGCTGTGCCTGATCGGCCTGTTGATCCTGATCCATCGCCGCATGACCGATCCGCGTATCGCGCACGCCACGCGTCCGGGCGACAAGATCCTGCTGTTGTGGATCCTGGTGACCCTGCTGCTTGGTCTGTCCACGATCGTGCTGTCGGCTGGCCACATGGACGGCGAAATGATGGTGCACCTGATGACCTGGGCGCAGCACATCGTCACCTTCCAGGGCGACGCCGCCAGCTACATCGCCGGCGTGCCGCTGCTGTTCAAGGCGCACCTCTTCATGGGCCTCACTCTCTTCGTGATCTTCCCGTTCACCCGGCTGGTGCACGTGTGGAGCGGCTTCGCGTCGGTGGGCTACCTGGGCCGCGCCTGGCAACTGGTCCGTCCGCGTTGAACCTTTGTCCTAGGAGCCGAACATGCCTGTCATCGTCAACGGCGTCGAACTGAACGACGCGGATCTGGAACGTGAATTGCCGCTGCACGCCGAGGCTGGCAATCCCATGCGCGAGGCCGTCACGGCACTGGTGCTGCGGCGCGTCCTGCTGGACGAGGCCGGCCGACAGGGCCTGGATGTGTCCGACGAGGAAAGCGCCATCGGCGCCTTGCTCGCCAGCCAGGCCCAGGCGCCCGAGGCGGACGACCAGGCCTGCCGGCGCTTTTACCAGATGCATCCCGAGCGCTTCATGGTGGGCGAACTGGTCGAGGCAGACCACATCCTTTTCCAGGTCACGCCCGACGTGAACCTGGATATGCTGAAGGCGCATGCCAACGTGGTGCTGGCCGACCTGCTGGCGGATCCGTCGAGGTTTGCCGAGGTCGCCCGCGAACAGTCCAATTGCCCGTCCGCGACCGTGGGCGGCAATCTGGGGCAGCTCGGACGCGGAGACACCGTGCCGGAGTTCGAGCGCGCGGTATTCGCACTGCCTTCGGGCGGGCTGCTGCCGCAATTGCTGCAGACGCGCCATGGCCTGCACATCGTGCGCGTCACGCGCCGCGTCGAAGGGCGTCTCCTGCCTTACGAGCACGTGGCCAAGCAGATCGCCACGGCGCTTACTTCCATGAGCCGGGATACCGCCTGGCGGCAATACACCAAGCTGCTGGTCGGGCGCGCCAAGATATCGGGCATCGATCTGGACGATGGCGAACCCGAACGGGTGTTTGCCGGGAGCACCGCGTAATGGACGAGCCTGCCGCTGCCTTACTCGCGGACGGCTTCGGCCGCCGCATCGACTATCTCCGCGTCTCGGTTACCGACCGCTGCGACCTGCGGTGCAGCTATTGCCTGCCCAAGGACTTCAAGGGTTTCGAGACGCCTGCCAACTGGATGTCCCACCAAGAAATGGCCCGGCTGATCGGGCTCTTCGTCGGCCTGGGCGTCGCCAAGGTCCGGCTGACCGGCGGCGAACCCTTGCTGCGCAAGGGCGTTGCCGGACTGGCCGCCACCATCGCCGCCATGCCTGGGATACGCGACCTGTCGGTGTCCACCAACGCCACGCAGCTTGCGCTCCACGCTGAGTCGCTGCGGGCGGCGGGGGTGGATCGCCTTAACATCAGCCTGGATACGCTGGACGCGGCGGCGTTCTCGCAGATTACCGGGCGCGACTGTCTGGATGCCGTGCTGGCCGGGCTGGCGGCGGCGCGGCAGGCGGGTTTCTCCCCGATCAAGCTCAATAGCGTGGTGCATGCCGCCACGCCCGAATCGGACGTGCGCCGCCTGCTGTCGTATGCCGTGGAGCAAGGCTTTGTGTTGCGGCTGATCGAACCCATGCCCATGGGCGAATGCGGCCGCGGCTACGCGCACACGGATTTGAACGCGATGGGCGCGCGGCTGGCGGCCGACGCCGGGCTCATCCCGTCGATGGCAGAGTCGCGCAACGGTCCGGCGCGCTACTGGACAAGCGGGCAGGGCGCGCCCGTGCTCGGGGTCATCACGCCCATGTCGCGCCATTTCTGCGCCACCTGTAATCGGGTTCGGCTGGGCGTGGACGGTACCTTGTATCTGTGCCTGGGCCAGGAAGACCAGGTGCCGCTGGGACGCCTGCTGCGCTCGGGCGCCAGCGACGCGGACCTCATTCAGGCCATTCGGGCAGGTATCGCCGCCAAGCCGGAACGCCATGAATTCAACGCCCGGCCCGAACGCATCGTGCGCTTCATGGCGCAGACGGGAGGCTGACATGCAAGATATCGAACGACTCGTTGGCGGCTTCCAGCGCTTCCAGCAACAGTATTACGAAGACGCGCCGTCGCTATACCGCAATCTGCGCGACGGCCAGCATCCCAGCACGCTGTTGATCGGCTGCTGCGATTCCCGGGTGGACCCGGCCATGCTGCTGGGCTGCGATCCGGGCGACATTTTCACCGTGCGCAATGTGGCCAATCTGGTGCCGCCGTGCAGCAAGGACCGGGGCTTGCAGGGCGTACTGGCGGCAATCCAGTTCGCGGTCGAGCAGTTGCAGGTCAGCCGCATCATCGTGCTGGGTCACGCCCAATGCGGCGGCATCCGCGCCCTGATGGAGCGGGGCATCCGCCGCGACGGCGAAACCGATTATCTCGGGCGCTGGATGGACATCGCCGAACCGGCGCGCGAGAAGGTGCTGCGGCAGATGCCGGATGCCACCAAGGAAGAGCGGCGCCGCGCCTGCGAGCAGGCCTCCATCCTGATTTCGCTCCGCAACCTCGAAGACCTTCCGTTCGTCCGGCGCGCGGTGGAAGCAGGAAGCCTAAGCCTGCACGGGTGGTACTTCGACCTCGTGGCGGGCGCTTTGCTGGCATACTCCCCGCGTGCGGACACGTTTCTGCCCATCGTTTGCCCCTTGCTGACGGAACCCGCCCTCGTATGACTCCTGTATTCGGTATCGCCGGCCGCTCCGGCAGCGGCAAGACCACCTTGATCGAAGCAATGCTGCCGATCCTCGGGGCACGCGGACTCCGCGTGAACGTCATCAAGCACAGCCATCATGATTTCCAGATGGAGCTGCCGGGCAAGGACAGCGCGCGCTTCCGGACGGCGGGCGCGCAGGAGGTCATGATCGCGTCGCCGTACCGCTACGCCATCGTGCACGAACTGCGCGACGCGCCCGAGCCCACCCTCGAAGCGCAACTGGCGCGACTGTCGCCCGCCGATCTGGTGCTGGTCGAAGGGTTCAAGCAGGCGGCCATCCCCCGTATCGAGGTATACCGTCCGGCGCTGGGCAAGCCTCCGCTGCACGCGGAAGATTCCAGCTTTCTGGCGGTCGTGACGGACGCTCCGCTGGACGTCGCCTTGCCGTGCCTGCCTTTGAACGAACCGGCCCGGGTCGCGGAGTTCCTGTGCCGCACCCTAGGTCTTGCCTGATCGCGTGGGAAGCGGGGCGGGCGCCAACGCGCCGGAGTGCCGGCGGGAAGCGACTACACTGATACCCGCTTTGCGCTCCACGCCCCGACAACCATGAAGTCCTCCGATACCGCCGCCCCTTCCGACGCGCTGCCGTCGCCCCGGCACCGCCTGTCCACGCGCATTGTGGCCAGCTCCCTGCTGGCGCTTATCGTGGTGCTGTCCATGGTTAGCTGGACGCTCTGGCTGTCCTGGCAACTCGAGGGCGCCGGCGCCGCCATCAACGACACCGGCAGCCTGCGCATGCGGGCCAATCGCGTCGCCGTCGAGCTGATGCGGCCGCAGTCCGGCCGCGAAGTGCGCACCACGGAACAGATCGCGATCCTGGACGAGACCATCGCGCGGCTGGCGCGAGGCAATCCCGCGCGGCCGCTTTTCATTCCCAACGACAACGCCATCCGCGCCCAGTGGCACGATGTGGCCGCGTACTGGCGCGACATCATGAAGCCGGCCGCCCTGCGCGCCATTGCCCAGCCGGACTCGTCGAGCTACCTGGAAACACTGCCCGAGTTCGTCTCCCGCGCGGACACCCTGGTTCGCATGATCGAGCAGGACAACGCCGGCAAGACCACGTCACTGCGCCTGTCGCAAGGCGTGCTCGCGGCAATAGCCAGCGCGGGAACGCTGGCTATGATCTACCTGCTGTACTTGTGGATCATTTCGTCCGTGCTGCGCCTGCGCGACGGTCTGCAACGCATGGCCGACCGCGAGTTCAGCACCCGGCTGCCCGTGGAGAGCCAGGATGAGTTCGGCGTGCTGGCGCGCGGCTACAACCGCATGGCGGATGAACTGCAGGACCTGTACACCAGCCTGGAACAGCGGGTGGAACAGAAAACCGCCCAGCTCGCCGCGCAGAACCGCGACATCGGCGCGCTGTACGACATGGCGGCCTTCCTGAACCAGCCCAACGAAATCGAGGCCATGTGCGACGGCTTCCTGCGGCGCGTCATGCTGCAGTTCGATGCCGACGCCGGCAGCATCCGCGCGCTGGACCCCAATAACGAAAAGCTCAACCTCGTGGTTTCGGTCGGGTTGTCCGACGAACTGGTCGAATCCGAGCACTGCATGAAGATCGACGACTGCTATTGCGGCGTCGCCACCCGGCAGGCGGGCGTCATCGTCATCCAGGACTTCCGCCACTCGCCGCCCGAACTGGATCTGAACTGCCAGCGCGATGGCTTTGCCAGCGTGGCGGTGTTCCGCATCGTGACGCGCGACGAAGTGCTGGGTTCGTATTCGCTGCATTTCCGCACGCAGCGCCGCCTGCTGGCGTCGGAATCGCAACTGCTGGAAACGCTGGGCCAGCACCTGGGCGTGGCGCTGGACAACCGGCGCTTGAGCGCGCAGGCGCGCCAGCTTGCCGTGGTGCAGGAGCGCGGGCTGGTGGCCCAGGGCCTGCACGACAGCCTGGCCCAGGGGCTGAACTTCCTGAACCTGCAACTGCAGATGCTGGACGCCGCGATCAAGCGCGGCGACGAAGAGGAGGTCAGCGAAATCCTGCCGCTCCTGCGCACCGGCGTGGACGAAAGTTACCAGGACGTGCGTGAGCTCCTGACCAATTTCCGCAGCAAGCTGTCGCAGGGCGACCTGCAGGCCGCCATCGAGGACACGGTGGCGCGTTTCCGCCGCCAGACCGCCATCGAGACCGAACTGACCTTCAGCCAGGGCGAGGGCGCGCCACTTCAGCCCGAGCAGCAGCTTCAGGTGCTGTTCATCCTGCAGGAAGCGTTGTCCAACGTGCGCAAGCATTCCGAGGCCGGCCGCGTACGCATTGCCGTGGAAAACGGCCGCGACTTCACGCTGCTGATCGCCGACGACGGGCAGGGGTACGACCCGGCCGACGTCGCCGAGCGGGGGGAATCCCATGTCGGCCTGCACATCATGCGCGAACGCGCCGCACGCATGCGCGCCGTGATAAAACTCGAATCGCAGCCCGGCGCCGGCACGCGCGTGGCGCTCACCTTGCCTGGCGCCGAACGCCAGGCAGCCTGACATCCTTGCCCATCATGACCATCCGCATCCTGCTCATCGACGATCACACCCTGTTCCGCTCCGGGGTACGCCTGCTGCTGCAGCGCCAGCCCGACTTCGAGGTCGTGGCCGAGGCAGGCGACGGGGTAGAGGGCCTGAAGCGCGCCAAGGAGCTCAAGCCCGACGTCGTGTTGCTGGACCTGAACCTGCCCGGCCTGTCGGGCCTGGAAACGCTGCAACTGCTGACGCAGGACCTGCCGGGCTGCGCGGTCATCATCCTGACGGTGTCCGAGGAGGCCGACGAGCTTGGCCAGGCGCTGCGCGACGGCGCTCGTGGTTATCTCGTCAAGAATATCGACGCGGAGGCGCTGGTGTCCGCCATCCGCCGTGCCGCCAACGGCGAAGCCGTCATCGCGGACAGCATGACCGCCAAGCTGGTCGAACAGTTCCGCGGGCAGGCGAGCCAGACCCCGCCGCCTCCGGGGACGGCCGAGCGCCACCGGCTCACCGCGCGCGAAACTCAGATCGTGCAATGGCTGGCGCGTGGGGCCAGCAACAAGGTCATCGCGCGCGAGCTGGACGTCAGCGAAAGCACGGTCAAGATCCATGTGCAGAACGTGCTGAAAAAGCTCAATCTGACCAGCCGCGTGCAGGTCGCCGTGTATGCGGTCGAGCGCGGTCTGTACACCGAGGAATAGTCCCCACAAAAAGGCGTTGCGCGCGCAGCGCCGTTTGATTTTCGACAAGGCCAGGGGGACGGGCGGCCCATAGACTGGCCGTCATGCAAACTCGAACCTCTCCCATAGAGCTCGTGGCCCCGGCAGGCAGTCTGGCAGCCCTGAAAGCCGCGATAGAAGCGGGCGCAGACACGGTCTATCTCGGGCTCAAGAACGCCACGAACGCCCGCAATTTCGCGGGACTCAATTTCACCGAAGCAGACATCCGGGCAGGCGTGGAACTCGCGCACCGCCAGAACAGGCACGTGCTCTTCGCCATCAACACGTTCGTTCAGGCGGGCAGGGTGGCGGAATGGCAGGCCGCGGTGGATGCGGCTCACGACCTGGGCGCCGACGCCGTCATCATGGCCGACCCCGGCCTTTTGGCTTATGCCAGCGATCGCTATCCCGATCTGCGGTTGCACCTGTCGGTGCAAGGATCCGCCACCCACGCGGACGCCATCGAACTGATGAAGGAACAATTCGGTATCAAGCGCGTGGTGTTACCGCGCGTGCTGACCTTGAACGAAGTCGCCCGCATCTGCGCCAACGTCAGCGTCGAAGTCGAAGTTTTCGGTTTCGGCAGCCTGTGCGTCATGGCTGAAGGGCGGTGTCTGTTGTCCTCGTACGCCACCGGCGATTCCCCCAACAACAAAGGCGTCTGTTCGCCCGCGCACGCCGTGCGCTGGGACGAAAAAGACGGCCGCATGGACGCACGCCTCTCCGGCATTCTCATCGACCGCTACGAACCCGGCGAGCCCGCGGCTTATCCCACGCTGTGCAAGGGCCGCTTTGAAGTCGACGGTCAGGCCGACCACGCGCTGGAAGAGCCCACCAGCCTGAACGCCATCGGCCTCTTGCCCCGCCTGGCCGAAATGGGCGTATCCGCGATCAAGATCGAAGGACGCCAGCGCAGTCCGGCCTACGTCGCCCAGGTGGTCTCCACCTTGCGCGCCGCGCTGGACAGCGTGCACGCGAACGCCGCGCGCTTCTCTCCGCGCCCCGAATGGAACGCCATGCTGGCGCGCCATGCCGAGGGTTCCCAAGTCACTCAAGGCGCTTTCGAACGCCCATGGAAATGACCCCCATCCCATTCCAGATCTCAGTCGGCCCCTTGCTGTACTACTGGCCGCGCCAGCGCACGATGGATTTTTACGCCGAATTGGCCGAAAGCCCCGCCGACATCGTCTACGTGGGCGAAACGGTCTGTAGCCGGCGCCACGAACTTCGCGCCGACGACTGGCTTGAACTGGCGCGAGACCTGCGCGCAGTCGGCAAGACGGTAGTGTTGTCGGGCCGCACCCTGATCGAGACCGGCGCCGAGGCCAGCGCATTGAAGAAACTTTGCGAGCAGCACGATTTCATGGTCGAGGCCGGAGAACTGGGCGCGGTGCGCCACTTGAGTGGCCGCGGTTTCGTGGCCGGCCCGCATGTCAACGCGTACCACGGCGGCACGCTGACCTGGCTGGCGAATCGCGGCGCGGTGCGCTTCGTCGCGCCGCTGGAGATGGATGGCGTCACACTCGAACGCCTGTTGCGCGAGCGCCCCGCCAGCATGCAGGCGGAAGTCATGGTGTGGGGCAGGATGGCGCTGGCGTTTTCCGCCCGCTGCTTCACCGCCCGGCACTTCCGCCTGAAGAAGGACGACTGTGGCTTTCGCTGCATCGAACATCCCGACGGCCTGGACATGCGCACCCGCGAATCGCGCGAGTTCCTGGGAATCAACGGTATCCAGGTGCAATCGGCCGCGTGCCTGGATCTGCTGGCCGAGGCGCGCGAGCTGGCCACGATGGGGGTCGAGGTGCTGCGCGTCAGCCCGCAATCTTCGGGCACCCTCGAAGCCATTGCCGCGCTGGACGCCACGCGCCGGGGCGCCAAGCCCGACGCCGTTTCGCCACCCGAAGGCATTGGCCGGTGCAATGGCTATTACTACGGCAAGTCGGGCATCAGCCTGCAGGAGGCCGCCGCATGACCGCAGCCCTGAATCTCCCTCCCATGTTCGCCAAGCTGGGCCGGCGCGTGCCGGCCCCGTTTGTGTCCCTGCATTTTGTGGCCGGGCTTGAGCTGGCGCGCCGGCTCAAGTGGTTGGAACCGCCCGCCGAACTGAACGGACGCAGCTTTGCCATCACAGTCGAAGACCTGGGACTGCGCAGCAGCTTCATGGTGCGCGATGGCGCCTTCCGGCCCCTGTGGAACCGTGGCCCGCACGATGGAGGCGCGGAACTCGAGCTTGGCGCGAAGCTGGCCGACTTCCTGGCGCTCATGCGCGCGGAGACGGACGCCGACACCTTGTTCTTTCAGCGCCGCTTGCGTATCGCGGGCGACACGGAGCTTGGACTCATCGTCAAGAACTGGCTCGATGCAGCGCCACGACCTGCGTGGCTGCAGCGCATGACCACTCCCAACGGCGGCATGGGGAGCGGAGCGGGCGGCTAGAGCCGATCAATTCCAGGCGGCCCAGCAGGAGCCCATCGCATTTGCGCATGCATTCGGATCGCCCGACCATGCGTGGCGCCGCGCGGCCCAATCCAGCAGCGCCACGCGGCGGACGGCAGCAGCGCCATGATCGCCGAGGCCACTATGCGTCGCACGGGTTCGTGCCTGCCGCCAGGGATGTTCCAGCATGTGCGATCGCCCCGGCGCGCCCCGTGGGTATCGCCGGTGCCGTGCGGCGTATTGCGCGCGTTCCAGGTGGATAGACTGCCGCCCAGGCAAAGAGCGAATTCCCGATATACGACCATGGCTAGCGCAATGCCAGCCCGGTTTGCGTGATGGCCGCCATCAGTTCCTGGCAGCCGATCAGGTGGAGTATGGTTACGTGCGCCTGTCTGTCGGCGCCTATAACAACCATGAAGACATCGAACGCATCCTGCGCGCCGCGCGCGCATTTGCGGCCTGATCTGAATTTTCAATCACGCATTTACCGGAGAGACTGATGACTGAAGCGAAGAAGCCCAATTGGCGCCTGGAAACCGTGGCTATTCACGGCGGCTATCGCCCCGATCCCACCACGCGCGCGGTGGCGGTGCCGATCTACCAAACGGTGGCCTACGCGTTCGACGACACGCAGCACGGCGCGGACCTCTTCGACCTGAAGGTCGCGGGCAACATCTACACCCGCATCATGAATCCCACCACCGACGTGCTGGAACAGCGCGTGGCGGCTCTGGAAGGCGGCATCGCCGCGCTGGCGTTGGCGTCGGGCCAGGCAGCCGTCACGTACGCGATCCTGACCATCGCAGAAGCCGGCGACAACATCGTCTCGTCCAGCACGCTGTACGGCGGCACCTACAACCTGTTCGCGCACACGCTGCCGCAGTACGGCATCACGACGCGCTTTGCCGCCCCGTCAGACCTGGCCGCTTTCGAGGCGCAGATCGACGACCGAACCAAGGCCATCTTCGCGGAATCGGTCGGCAATCCGCTCGGCAACATTACCGACATCGCGGCGCTGGCCGACATTGCGCATCGTCACGGCCTGCCGCTGATCGTCGACAACACCGTGCCGTCGCCGTACCTGCTGCGCCCGATCGAACATGGCGCCGATATTGTGGTGCAGTCCCTGACCAAATACCTGGGCGGCCACGGCACGAGTCTGGGCGGCGCGATCATCGACTCGGGCAAGTTCCCGTGGACCGAGCACAAGGCGCGCTTCAAGCGCCTGAACGAACCGGACGTCAGCTACCACGGCGTTGTCTACACCGAAGCGTTCGGCCCGGCCGCGTATATTGGCCGTGCCCGCGTGGTGCCGCTGCGCAACACCGGCGCGGCGATCTCGCCCTTCAATTCATTCCAGATCCTGCAAGGCATCGAGACGCTGGCCCTGCGCGTGGACCGCATCGTGGAAAACGCGGTCAAGATCGCCAGCTACCTGCGCGAGCATCCGAAGGTGGAATGGGTCAATTACGCGGGCCTGCCCAATCATCCGGAGCACGCGCTCGCCAAGAAATACCTGGGCGGCAAGGTGCCCGGCCTCTTTACGTTCGGCGTGAAGGGCGGCCGCGACGCTGGCGCGCGCTTCCAGGACGCGCTGCAGCTCTTCACGCGCCTGGTCAACATCGGCGACTCCAAGTCGCTGGCGACGCACCCGGCGTCCACCACGCACCGGCAGCTAAACGCCGAAGAACTGGAAAAGGCCGGCGTGCGCGAGGAAACCGTGCGGCTGTCCATCGGCATCGAACACATCGATGACCTGATCGCCGATCTGGAGCAAGCGCTGTCGCAGGTTTGATAGGGCCCTGCCGGCACGGAGAGCGCGCTACTTTCGCGCGCTCTTGCCGTTTGCCGCGCAGACCAGATCCCGTAGCCGCCGCTGCACCGGGTCGCGCGTGACGGGCGCGTTGCGAATGCCCGCTACCGGGATCGATTCCACGATCGCCCCGGTGGCGTCGTTGCCGGCGTGGTGCAGGACTTCCGTCACGGTATAGGTGTTGGCCCCGCAATTCAGGGTCACCGGCTGGGTGACGGAGCCGTAAGGTTGCCCGTTGGCCTCGGAAACCCGGGGCTGGGCGTAGAACCAGGCCACCGTCACCGCCATCACCGTGGGGCTTTCGGACACGGTCCGTATTGAGTGGCTGTCGTAAAACACGCCCGGCATCGTCTGTGGATCAACCGGCACCCAGGCCGGATCGTTGGCCGCTGCGTGCGCCAACGAGCCGCCGCCTGCCGCGACAAACAGGGCCAGGGCGAGGAGGGCAGTGCTGGGCCGTGCGGTCATGGGCGATTCCGTGGTGTCGGCGCAGGGGCGCGCGTCCGGTAAGACGTGAGCATGCGTTACGCCAGTATAGAGAACCGGACGCAACGCGCTATAGTTCCGTCCGTTCGATATACGGCTGGCGGCTCGGGGGGCTGGCATTATGCCCAGAATGCCTGGACCCAAGACCATCAGACTCGTGGCCGCAGCCTTGGCGGTCGCCACCGCCGCCGTGCTGGCCCGCGGCATCTACCAGATCATCCCTTTGGGCGATCCGCTGCCGCGCAGCGAGGTCGTGGGCGAACTCAACGGTCCCGCGCTGGCCTCGTACTCGCGGGTTGCCATCCATCGCTTCGGCGAACGCCAACTGCTTACCGGCCAGCTCCTGGTCACCGCCAAGGATATCGACGGCCTGGCGCAGGCGCCGGTCCTGGACACGCAGGTTCCGGCCCTGAAGGAACGCCTGCAGAAGCAGCGGATCCAGCTTGCGCAGGCCGGGGCCATCACCGCCATGGCGCACGGCCAGGGCGATCTGGCGCTGACCATGCTGCAGACGGGCCGGTCCACCACCGACGCGCGCAACCTCATTTATGGGGGGCGGGGCACCGGGGTATTCGAACTGCTGGGCTCCATCAGCGGCGACACCGGCGTCAACTTGATCGGCGCACCGGGCGGCGAGCCGCTGTTTCTGGTTACCAGCACCCTGCGCAGTCCCGGCGGAGGCGACCAGCCTGCCGCCTGGGATACCCTGCGGTCCGACGACCTGGGCACCACCTGGACCTATGATCCCGACGTGACCCTGGGTGTCCCGCAGCAGCACACGGCATTTCTGACCGACCGCCTTGCGATCGCGCTGGAACACCACGACACCGGCGTGCGGCTGCTCCATAGCTGTGACGGCGCCAAACGCTGGGCGGCGACGCGGCTCAAGGAGCAGGTCTGGCCGGATTCGGCCGCCTTCGAGCGCAGGTTCGCCGAGACGGCCGAGCGGGACCGCAAGGCTTACGGCCCGGAGCAACTCGGCTATGGCTGGTCGCTGTACCCGCTGGACCACACGCGGGCGGTGGGCTGGAGCTGGCGCACGCGCGTGAGGCCGGAAAGCCAGGACGCGCCTGAATTGATCGAGACACGCCGCTTCGAGGTGCAATTCCAGGAGGGCGCCTCGCCTGCGTTCCGCATTACGCCGGACGTGCCGCGGGTGCCGACACAGGACGCCGATGCGCATTTGACGCGCGACGAACCCGTGTTCGAGACCGAGGGCAGCGCGATCTACCAATTGGACAAGAGCGGGATGGCCTGGGTAAAGCGGTCCCGGTCACCCGACGTGCGCGGCGCCTCGTCCTGGATCGATCAGGCGTGGTTCGGCCGCAATGCGTGGGTCATCAAGACCTACGCCGAGCACCTGTTTTCGGGCAGCGACTACACGAAAACCTACTTCTACAGCCGCGACAAGGGCAGGTCATGGCGTCCGTTCCAGTTGTCCCACGAGCAGGAGCGCGGGCTGCTGGGACTGGATCAGACGGGCGACGCCCTCCTGTCGCTGGCCGAACGCAGCGGCAAGACCGTCATCCAGCGCTATCCGCTGGACTGAGTCAGCCCTTCGCATGGGCGGCAGGTGCCGGCCGCTAGGCGGCCACGACGTAGTCCGGATACCGCTTGCAGATTTCCGTGACCTGGCTGAGGGTGCCGGACAGATGCTCGCGCAGGACGTGCTGCGCCCGGACCGGGTCCTGCGCGGCGATGGCATCCAACAGCCGCTGGTGGTCGTCCAGGATGCGTTCTGCCTTGCCGGCCTCCGGCAGATGCAGGCGGCGCAACCGGTCCAGATGGCCGCTGTAGCGCTGCGCCATCTCCCACAAGCTGGCGACGCCCGCGGCTTCGTGCATATCGCGGTGAAATGCCTGATCCGCATTGATGAACTGCTGGTATTGCCCGCTGGCGTGGGCCGCGCGCTGCAGGTCGATGGAGGATTGCAGCCGCTGCAGCAGCATTGGGTCGGGCCGCTGCGCCAGCCCATGCACGATTTCCAATTCCAGCGAGCGCCGCAGAAAATGCGCCTGGCGCGCAGCCGCGATGTCGATCCGGCTGACCACCGTGGTGTGTTGGGGGTAGATCTCGACCAGGGCTTCCTCGGCCAGCCGCATGAGCGCATCGCGGATGGGCGTCTGGCTCAGGCCGTAGCAGTCGGCCAAGGTGACGCGCGACAGCGGTGCGCCGGGCGCCAGTTCCAGCGAAATGATCTGTCGCCGCAAATGTTCGAAAACCTGGGGCGCCGCGTGGCGGGAGCGATCCAGTCTGAGCTTCTGGCTTTGCATCAGGTAAACGTGTCGAGATCCCGGGCAGGGAAGGGCTGATAACGATTGCCGCAGTGTAGCGGGTTTCCACCTAGCTGACGCACTAATGTATTAGTGTTTAAATGCTTTGACTCTTACCACGCATCTCCTCGTATCCCCTATGAAACGCACCTACGAAAGCTTGCGCAGCGCAGCCTGGATGGCCAAGGACGATCTGCGTTCCTTCGGTCATCGATCCCGCATGATGCAGATGGGCTACGGCCCTGATGATTGGGCGGGGCGCCCCGTCATCGCCATCATCAACACCTGGTCCGACCTGAATCCCTGTCACAGCCATTTCAAGCAGCGCGTCGAAGACGTCAAGCGTGGCGTGTTCCAGGCCGGGGGGTTTCCGGTGGAGCTGCCAGCCATCTCCGTGTCCGAGTCCTTCGTCAAGCCGACCACCATGCTGTATCGCAACTTCCTCGCCATGGAGACGGAGGAACTGCTGCGCAGCCACCCGGTGGATGGCGCGGTGCTGATGGGCGGTTGCGACAAGACCACGCCCGGACTCATCATGGGCGCCATCAGCGCTGGCCTGCCGTGTGTCTACGTACCTGCGGGGCCGATGCTGCGCGGCAATTGGAAGGGCAAGATCCTGGGCTCGGGATCGGATGCCTGGAAGCTTTGGGACGAACGGCGCGCCGGCAAGATCACGCAGGAACAGTGGACGGAAGTCGAGGGCGGCATCGCCCGCAGCTACGGCACCTGCATGACGATGGGCACTGCCAGCACCATGACGGCCATTGCCGAAGCCATCGGCATGACACTGCCTGGCGCCTCATCCATTCCGGCCGCCGACGTCAACCATATGCGCATGTCGGCCGAGTGCGGCCGGCGGGTGGTCGAGATGGTCTGGGACGACCTGACGCCGCAGCGCATCCTGAGCCTGGCGTCGTTCAAGAACGCGATCAACGTCGCCATGGCGATGGGCTGTTCGACCAACGCCATCGTCCACCTGGTTGCCATGTCGCGCCGCGCGGGCTGCGCGGTGGGCCTGGACGACTTCGACGCGGCAAGCCGCAAGGTGCCCGTCATCGCCAACATCCGGCCCAGCGGCGACACCTACCTGATGGAAGACTTCTATTACGCGGGGGGCCTGCCCGCGCTGATGTCCCGCCTGCAGGACAGGCACCTGGACCTGTCGGCCATGACGGTCACTGGCAAGACATTGGGCGAGAACATCGCCGGCGCCGAGGTCTATAACGACGACGTGATCCGCAAGCTGGACGAAGCGATCTACGACGAAGGCGCGCTGGCCGTGCTGCGCGGCAACATCGCCCCGGACGGCTGCGTCATCAAACCCAGCGCGTGCGCCCCGCAATACCTGCGCCATACCGGCCCGGCGCTGGTGTTCGACGATTATCCCAGCATGAAGGCCGCGGTCGAGGACGAGAACCTGGACGTCACCGCCGATCACATCATGATCCTGCGCAACGCCGGCCCGCAGGGCGGTCCGGGAATGCCGGAATGGGGCATGCTGCCGATCCCGACCAAGCTGGTGAAACAAGGCGTGCGCGACATGCTGCGCCTGTCCGACGCGCGCATGAGCGGCACCAGTTACGGCGCCTGCATCCTGCACGTCGCGCCCGAAAGCTACATCGGCGGACCTCTGGCGTTGGTCAAGACCGGCGACACGATCACCGTGGACGTGCCCGCGCGCACCATCAACCTGAATGTCAGCGACGCCGAACTGGCAACGCGCCGCGCCGCCTGGACGCCGCCACCCCGGCGCTACGAGCGAGGCTACGGCTGGATGTATTCCCGCCACATCCTGCAGGCCAACGACGGCTGCGACTTCGACTTCCTGGAAACGGAATTCGGCGCGCCCGTGCCCGAGCCCGCCATCTTCTGATTCCCCTCATTCCGCATCATCCGCCCAAATACCCGGAGCCATCGTGTCCCAAATGAATCCCGAAACCCGCGCCCGGCTGGCCGGCGTCAGCACTGCCACCCTCTGCACGGCACTATTCAAGCGCGGCCTGCGCAACCAGTTCATCCAGGATGTCCGTCCGCTGAATGCCAACCTGCCCAACATGGTGGGGCCGGCCTTCACGCTGCGCTACATCCCCGCGCGCGAAGACCTGAACTCCATCAAGGTGTTCGAGGACCGCGCACACCCGCAGCGCGCAGCCGTCGAGAGCTGCCCGGAAGGCGCGGTCTTCGTCATGGACAGCCGCAAGGACGCGCGCGCCGCCTCGGCGGGCTCCATCCTCGTCACCCGCCTGATGAAGCGCGGCGTGGCTGGCGTGGTCACGGACGGCGGCTTTCGCGATTCGCCCGAGATCGCCGAAATGGGCTTTCCCGCCTACCACCAGCGTCCGTCCGCACCCACCAACCTGACCCTGCACCAGGCGCTGGACATCAACGCGCCCATCGGCTGCGGCGACGTGGCGGTGTGGCCCGGCGATATCGTCGTGGGCGATCGGGAAGGCGTGGTCGTCATCCCGGCCCACCTGGCCGACGAGATCGCCATTGAAGCGGTTGAAATGACCGTCTTTGAAGACTTCGTGACCAGCCAGGTGCAGGGCGGCGCATCCATCCTGGGCCTGTATCCGCCGACCGACCCGGCCACCAAGGACAAATTCGCCGCCTGGCGCACAGAACAGGGCCGCTGAGCCTTGCCGCCGGCATGGCCGGTACCCCCACGACACATACCTATAAAACAAGGCAGGAGACAAATCATGAACACGCAACGACGCGGCACGCTTGCCGCGCTTCTGGCCGGCGCCGTCCTGGGCGCGGCAGCCTGGCCGGCCAGCGCCGCCGATTGGCCCACCCAAAAGCCCATTTCCTATGTCGTGCCGTTCACCGTGGGCGGATCGACCGATGTGGTGGGCCGGGTGCTGGCACAGAAGCTGGGCGACCGCCTGCACCAGAACGTCGTCGTCGAGAACAAGCCGGGCGCGGCCGGCGGCATTGGCGCCACCTATGTGGCCAAGGCGCCGCCCGACGGCTACACCCTGTTCGGCGGCACGATCAGCACCCATGCCATCAACGCCAGCCTGTACAAGAATCTGAAGTACGACCCGGTGAAGGATTTCGAACCGGTATCGCTCATCGCCTTCCTGCCCAATGTGCTGCTGGTGGACCCGAAACTGGGCGTGAACTCGGTGGCGGACCTGATCGCGCTGCTCAAGCGTGATCCCACCAAGCGCACGTTCGCGTCTTCGGGGGCGGGCACCTCCACGCACCTGGCCGGCGAGCTGTTCGCCGGCATGATCGGCGTGCCGCTCACGCACGTGCCCTACAAGGGCACGCCGCCCGCCATGGTGGACGTGTCGTCGGGCGCGGTGACCTTCATGTTCGACCAGATGACGGCGGCGTTGCCACTGCTGCAGACCGGCAAGCTCAAGCTCCTGGCCGTCACCACCAAGGACCGCATCGCGCTCGCGCCCGATGTGCCGACCATGCAGGAGGCGGGCGTGCCCGGCTTCCAGATGGCGTCCTGGCAGGCGGTGTATGCACCCAAGGGCACGCCCAAACCGATCCTGGACAAGCTGGCCGCCGAGATCGCCCTTATCCTGAAGGAGCCCGACGTGCAGGAAAAGCTGGGCAAGACCATGGGCATGGAACTGGTCGGCAGCACGCCTGATCAACTGCGCGACCTGATGGCAACGGAGATTCCGCGCTGGGCGGAGGTCGTGAAGAAATCTGGCGCGTCGGTGGAATAGCACGACGCGCGTGGCGGGGCGCCGCCGCTCAGGCTGCGCCCTTTGGCGACTGGATCATCTTCCACCCATTTCCCGCCGGATCGCGAAAGCCGGCATCCACGCTGCCGTACCGGTCGACGGGATCCTGGGTGAATTCCACGCCCAGCGCCTTCAGCCGGGCGCAGGTGCCGCGGCAATCCTCGACGGACAGCACCAGGGGCGGCATCGCGCCCTTGGCAACCATGGCGCGCAGGGTCTGCGCGGTGGCGTCGTCGTGGATGGGCGCACCGGGCCGGAACAGGCCGAGTTGGAACGAGGGCTGGTCCGGATGCTGGATCGTGAGCCAGCGGTAGGACCCGTTGCGCACGTCGGTGTGCACGCGGAATCCCAACTTGTCGACGTAAAAGGCCAGCGCCTCGTCCTGGTCTTCCACGTACACGCCTGCGACATTGATGCCTTTGATCATGACTCCTCCTTGGTTGGTGGGCGCACTGTAGCGTTGCCCTCGCGGCGGCGCTTCTCCAAAACTGCGGTGACCAGATCGGGGCGCTGGACTGCCTGCAGCACGCAGGCGGGAATGCCGGCGGTAGGCAGGCCGGCCCGCGCATCGTCGCGCATGACGCCCGGGCTGCACCCGACAACGTCGTGGAAGGTGCGGCCGAACGTGCCCAGACTTTCCCAGCCGGTCGCAAAGGCGATGTCCGTGATGCTCATGTCGGTGTCGCGCAACAGTGCGACGGCGCGTTCGATGCGGCGCGTCATGAGGTATCGGTGAGGCGGCACCCCGAACGCCCGCTTGAAGGACCGGGCGAAATAGGCCGGCGAAACGCCGCCGACCGCGGCCAGCCGGCTGACGGGCCAGGCTTCGTGCGAGGCGGCGTCCATGCGGTCCTTGGCGCGCAGCAGGCGGCGCAGCAGCGCTGGGTCCAGCCAAGCGTCTTCGGGTGGCCGGGCGTTACAAGGGGCACGATCGGGCATGGTCTCAGGCAGTGTTGCGACACGCGGCTAGTGTAGGGCAGGGCGCGCGGCGCTAAGCTAACGGTTATCGGGGCACGGCCTGGCCGCCAGTCCCGCCTGGGAGTCCCATCATGACCGATCTCACCGCCCTGGCAGGGGCCACCATTGCCTTCGACCTGGATGGAACGCTAGTCGAATCGGCCCCCGATCTGATCGGGGCGGTAAACGCCGTGCTGATCGCACATGGCTATCAACCTTTGGCCTACAGCCAGGGCCGACCCTATGTCAGCCGCGGCGCGCGCTGGCTGTTGCAGTTTGGGCTGGAGAACGCCGGCGAGCCCGAACCAGCCGCGCGCACGGCCGCGCTGTTCGGCGGCTTCATCGCCTACTACAGCGACCATATCGCGGACGAAACCCAGCCGTTTCCTGGCGTGATCGATGCCTTGAAAACCCTCAGGACGGCCGGCGCCAAGTTGGTCGTGTGCACCAACAAGCCCACCGGCCTGTCGCGCAGCCTGTTGACGAAGCTGCACATGGCGGGCCTTTTCGACGGCGTGGCCGGCATCGACGCGGTGTCGGCGGCCAAGCCCAATCCCGCACACCTGATCGAGGCCGTGCAGGCTGTGGGCGGCAATCTTGCCCGCACCGTCATGGTGGGCGATGCGGATACGGACGCGGGTGCCGCCCGGGGCGCCGGAACGCCGCTGGTGCTGGTCGACTTCGGATATACGGAAATCCCCGCCGCCTTACTTGCGCCGGACGTGCTGCTGCATCATTTTGACGATCTGGCTGCTGCCTGCGCGGGCCTGCTCGGCCCGCCCTGAGCGAGCGTCCGGACGGCGGCAATGTGTTCAAGGAGCAGGATCATGGCCGACTTCGACAAGGTGTTTTCGGGTTCCATTCCCAGGCTGTACGACACGCTCATGGTTCCCCTCATCTTCGAGGACTATGCCGCCAACATGGCGGCGCTTGTCGCGGGGTTTGCGCCGCGCGCCGTGTTGGAGACCGCGGCCGGCAGCGGCGCGGTGACGCGGGCG